>NZ_JBEZFD010000017.1:0-212358 GCF_040649235.1 Spirillospora sp. NPDC049024 | reverse complement strand
GGGCGGCGCGGCGCCGGGCGGCGCGGCGCCGGGCGGCGGCGCGCCCCGGGGACGGGCGCCGGGGTGAGGGGCGCGCAAGCAAGGACCGCCGGGCGGAACCCGCCCGGCGGTCTTCACCTCCGCAGTGCCGAAGCCGGCGGCTACGCGCCGCCGTAGGGGGTGGCGTCGAGGATCTCCACGGTCATGGAACGGCCGTTGGGGAGGTTGTAGGTGGCCTTGTCGCCGACCTTCTTGCCGTCGATCGCGGAACCGAGCGGCGACTTGGGCGAGTAGACGTCGATGGGGGCGCCGACCTCCTCGCGGGAGGCGAGCAGGAACGTCACCTCCTCGTCGTCGCCCTCGAACGAGACCGTGACGGTCATGCCCGGCCCGACCACGCCCTCGGTGCGCGGCGCCTCGCCGACGCGGGCGTTCTCCAGGATGCCCTGGAGCTGGAGGATCCGGCCCTCGATCTTGCCCTGCTCCTCCTTGGCCGCGTGGTAGCCGCCGTTCTCGCGCAGGTCGCCCTCCTCCCGCGCCGCCTCGATCTTCTGAGCGATCTCGATGCGGCCCGGGCCCGACAGGTGGTCCAGCTCAGCCTTGAGCCGGTCGTACGCCTCCTGGGTCAGCCAGGTGACGTTGTCAGCGCGGGTCTCGGTCACGGGTACTCCTCATCCACATGGTGCGATCGGTCCACCCCCGCGGGCGGGCGTCACATCGACATGAAGTGCGGCTGGGTGAAACCTCAAGCCTATCCGGTGTGTGCGGGTAAAGGTTCCCTGAACTCGGCGTCCGCAATCCGCCAATCGTGTCCCGCCACTCACCGGCCGTAAAGGCCTGCCGTCAGCGGCAGGCGGGTCAGACCCTGCGGCAGTCGCGGATCCTCGCCCCGGTGGCCCGCCGCGGCGTCTGGAGCGTCTCCGTCCCCTTGACGCTGGACGTCCCGGGCGGCACGGAGACCTCCTTCTGCGCGATCACGGCGAAGGCGGTGTCGTAGGCGTCCACCGTGCAGCGCACGTCGTCGCCCTTCCCCTTGGCCACCGTGTAGTTGAGCTCGACCGACGTGTCGGTGATGTTGTACGTGACCGTCTGCGACACGATTCCCGGCGTCTGCCCCGTGTGCGCGGCGAGGATGCCGAAGCCGGCCGCCCCCAGCGCCGCCAGGAGGCCGATGACCACCAGCCCGAGCCGGCTCCGCCGGGACGCGGCCGGAGCCGCTGCTTTCGACACGCTCGTCGTCATGGCGGGAATCCTCGTGCGGGGTGCGGACGTTGTCAGGGACAATTCATTCTCGTCTGTCATGGCGCGTGCCTCGAACCGGGGCCCGCTCAACAGTCCGGAGAGGGAGACCCCCAGTGTCCGAGGTCATCGACGGTACGTCCGACGCCATGGGCGGTGCGGCGCTCGAACGGCCCTGCGGCGGCGACGAGCCCCTGCGGCTCATGGCGGTGCACGCGCACCCCGACGACGAGTCCAGCAAGGGCGCGGCCACGATGGCCCGCTACGTCGCCGAAGGAGTCGAGGTCCTCGTCGTCACCTGCACCGGCGGCGAGCGCGGCGACATCCTGAACCCGGCGATGGACCGGCCCGAGATCAAGGCCGACATCGGCAAGGTCCGCGAGGCGGAGATGGCGCGGGCCCGCGAGATCCTCGGCGTCGGGCAGCGCTGGCTGGGGTTCGTCGACTCCGGCTTCCCCGAGGGCGACCCGCTGCCCCCGCTGCCGGAGGGCTGCTTCGCGCTGGAGCCGCTGGAGACCGCCGCCGAGCCGCTGGTGCGCGCGGTCCGCGAGTTCCGCCCGCACGTGATGCTCACCTACGACGAGAACGGCGGCTACCCCCACCCCGACCACGTGAAGTGCCACGAGGTGTCGGTGGAGGCGTTCGAGGCCGCGGGCGACCCGGAGCGCTACCCCGACGCCGGCGACCCCTGGCAGCCGCTGAAGCTCTACTACCACATGACCTTCAGCAAGGAGCGCATCCTCGCCCTGCACTCCGCGATGGAGAAGGCCGGCCTGGAGTCGCCCTACGGCGACTGGCTGAAGCGCTTCGAGGAGGAGGGCGACCAGCGCGCCAGGTGGGAGGTCACCACCCGCGTCCCCTGCGCCGACCACTTCGAGACCAGGGACCAGGCCCTGCTCGCCCACGCCACGCAGATCGACCCGAACGGGTTCTGGTTCGTCGTCCCGCTCGACGTCCAGCGCGAGGCATGGCCGACCGAGGACTACCATTTGGCCAGGTCCCTGGTCGACACGGAACTGCCGGAGGACGACCTGTTCGCCGGCGTCCGGGAGAAGGTGTGCTTGTGATGCCAGCCGTCTACGCCATGCCGCTGAACGACGACACGGTCACCCCCGGCGTCCTCGGCTTCGTGGTGTTCCTCGTGCTGCTGGCCGCGACGGTCTTCCTGATCCGCTCGATGGGCAAGCAGATGAGGAAGATCCAGGCGCCCCGCGAGGCGGATCTCCGGCAGCAGGAGTGGGAGCGGGCCGAGGCGGCGAAGGCGGCCAAGGCCGCGGCGGCGGCCAAGCCCTCCGACGACGACGCCTGACCCGGCCCTGCGCCGGTCCCCGCGCCGGTTGGATGCCGCCGCGCCGGGGAGGACCCTCGGTGTGCGCGCGAACTCCGATGACGCCGACCGCGGCCTCCCGCCCGCGGAGGCTCGCCGTGCCCTCGACCGCCATCTCGCCGGCGCCGTCATCGGTGAGGGCGAGATGGCGGCCGAGGGGCTGGCCCTGCTGGAGGGGGAACGCTGGGCGGAGGCCGCCGAGACGCTGGAGGAGGCCCTGCGCCTCGCCGAGCGCGAGGGGGACGCCCACACGGTCCTGGCGGCGCGCCACGACCTCGCCCGGGCGCTGATCGGCAGCGGCGACCTCGACCGCGCGATCGAGCTGCTCGGCCCGCTGCCGGACGAGTTCGCCGCCCTGCCGGAGCCCGACGAGCGCGCCCGCGCCCGCGCGCTGGAGAGCCTCGGCGAGGCCCACCTGCGCGCGCACCGCCCCGTCGCGGCCATCAACTTCTTCGGCCAGGCCCTGGAGATCCTGCGCGGGCTGGACGCGGTCGCCGGGCAGGCCGCCATGTTCGTCCGCATCGCCGACGCCGCCCGCCTCCGCGGCGACGCCGCGGCCGAGCGCGCCGCCCTCGACCGCGCCGCCGAACTGATCCGCCCCGCCTGACGGCCCGGCCCGGAGCGCTCTAGATCTTGCCGTGGTCCCAGCTGACGATCCGGTCGGGCTCCATGACGATGAGGACGCGCTTGGACAGCGCCTGCTCGATGCCCTCGGCGATCACCGGGTCGACCGGCTCGCCCAGCTTCGGGACGGGCAGGCCCGCCATGCGGGAGCCGACGACCATGCCGACCTTGGACCGGGGCTCGGGGTCCTCGATGACGAGGCCCCGCCCGTACAGGGCGACGCCGCGCAGCTGGTCGTACTCGACGCCGTCCTCGACCAGGCACGTCATGGTGGGGTCGCGGCGCAGGTTGATCACCTTCTGCGACGACTTGTACGTGGTGAAGGCGATCTTGCCCTCGTACAGCGTGTAGAACATCGTCACCAGATGGGGCTCGCCGTCCTTGCCCACGGTCGCGACCTGCACCTTGAAGTTGGCGGCCAGGTAGTCCGCCACTTCCTCGGGCGACATCTTGATCTTGTCGCGTTTGCTACCGGCCAACGGGCCCTCCCAGGATCGTCTGCATCGCGCACAGAATAACCAAGCGCTTGTCCGCCCCATCGCCCGGCACCATGGGGGGATGTCCGTGCGCGATCTCACCGTCCTCGGCTCCGCCAGCGCGGTGCCCACCAGGACCCGCAACCACAACGGCTACCTGCTGCGCTGGGACGGGCAGGGCGTCCTGTTCGACCCGGGAGAGGGCACGCAGCGGCAGATGACGCACGCGGGCCTCTCCGCGAACGACGTGAACTGGATCTGCGTGACGCACTTCCACGGCGACCACTGCCTCGGCGTGCCGGGGATCGTCCAGCGGATCGCCCGCGACGGCGTCGCGCACCCGGTGGACGCGGCGTTCCCGGCGAGCGGCCGGCTCTACTGGGAGCGGCTGCGGAACGCGGCCGTCTTCCGGGACACCGACGTCGTCCGCGAGCGCCCCGTGTCGGGTGAGCGGATGGCGCTCGACACCGGCGACGCCCCGTTCAGCCTGGTCGCACGGCGGCTGTCCCACCCGGTGGAGGCGTACGGGTACCGGCTGGAGGAGCCCGACGGCGTGACGATGCTGCCGGACGAGCTCGTCGCGCGCGGCGTCCGGGGGCCGCTGATCCGCCGCCTCCAGGAGGACGGGCGGGTCACCACGCCCGACGGCCGCACCGTCACGCTGGCCGAGTGCAGCGTGACCCGTCCCGGGCAGAAGGCCGCGTTCGTCATGGACACCCGGCTCTGCGACGGCGTCCGCGAACTCGCCGACGGGGTGGACATGCTCGTCATCGAGTCCACGTTCCTGCACGAGGACGCCGGGCTGGCCGCCGAGTACGGGCACCTGACCGCCGCCCAGGCCGGGGAGGTGGCCGCGGAGGCGGGCGTCCGGCGCCTCGTCCTCACCCACTTCTCCGAGCGGTACCCCGCCGCCGACGAGCACCGCTTCCTGGCCGAGGCGTCCGCCGCGTTCGGCGGCGACATCACCCTGGTCCACGACCTGGACCGCATTCCGCTGCCGCCGCGCCGTCTGACCGGCCGGGATGCCGGGCAGGACCCAGGGCATGACTGACGAAGTCGATGTCGTGGTGATCGGTCTCGGGCCCGGGGGAGAGGACGCCGCGGGGCGGCTCGCCGAGGCGGGCCTCTCGGTCGTCGGCGTGGAGTCGCGGCTGGTCGGCGGGGAGTGCCCCTACTACGCCTGCGTCCCCACGAAGATGATGGTGCGCGCCGCGGGCCTGGTCGCCGAGGCCGAGCGCGTCCCCGGCATGGCGGGCGAGGCGTCCGTCCGGCCCGACTGGGGGCCGGTGGCCGCCCGGATCCGCGACGAGGCGACCGACTCGTGGGACGACAAGGCCGCCGCCGACCGCCTCACCGGCAAGGGCGTGCGCCTGGTGCGCGGCGAGGGCCGCATCACCGCTCCCCACGAGGTCACCGTCGGCGGCCAGGTCTTCCACGCCCGCCGCGGCATCGTGCTCAACACCGGCACCTCGCCCACGGCCCCGCCCGTCGACGGTCTCGCGGACACGCCCTACTGGACGAACCGCGAAGCCGTCCAAGCCACCGAGGCCCCCGAGTCGCTCCTCGTCCTCGGCGGCGGCGTGGTCGGCGTGGAGATGGCGCAGGTCTTCTCCCGCTTCGGCAGCCGCGTCACCATCGTCGAGGCGGCGGACCGCCTTCTCGTCAACGACGAGCCGGAGTCGAGCGCCCTGCTGCGCGAGGTCTTCGAACGCGAGGGCATCGGTGTGCGCACCGGCGTGAACGTCACCCGCGTCGCCCACGACGGAGCCGAGTTCACGATGCGGCTCGGCGACGGGGAGCTCGCCGCCGACCGCCTCCTCGTCGCGACCGGCCGCCGCCCCAACCTGAAGGGGCTCGGCCTCGGCGCCGTCGGCCTGGACGAGAACGCCCGCCGGATCGCCGTGGACGGCCGCATGCGCGCCGCCGACGGCGTGTGGGCGATCGGCGACATCACCGGCATGGGCGCGTTCACGCACGTCTCCATGTACCAGGCGGCCGTCGCCGTCCGGGACGTCCTCGGTGAGGAGGGGCCGCCCGCGGCCTACCGCGCCGTGCCCCGCGTCACCTTCACCGATCCCGAGATCGCGTCGGTCGGCCTCACCGAGGCCCAGGCCCGCGACCAGAACCTTCCCGTCCGCACGGCGGTCGCGCCGATCCCCGAGTCGACCCGCGGCTGGATCCACAAGGCCGGCAACGACGGCTTCATCAAGCTCGTGGAGGACACCGAGTGGGGCACGCTGGTCGGCGCCACGGCGGCGGGCCCGTCCGGCGGGGAGGTCCTCGGCTTCCTGGCCGTGGCGGTCCACACCGAGACCCCGACCGCCGCCCTCCGCGAGATGATCTACGCCTACCCCACCTTCCACCGCGCCGTCGAGTCCGCGCTCGCCGGCCTCGCCGCGCGGGCGCGGGGGGAGTGAGGCGGCGGCCGGATCGGGCAGGATCGGGGGCATGAACCGGCTCAAGGACGCGACCAGCCCGTACCTGCTCCAGCACGCCGGGAACCCGGTGGAGTGGTGGGAATGGAGCGACGAGGCGTTCGCCGAGGCACGGCGGCGCGACGTCCCCGTCCTGCTCTCCGTCGGATACGCCGCCTGCCACTGGTGCCACGTCATGGCCCACGAGTCCTTCGAGGACGGCGAGACGGCCCGGGCCATGAACGAGCTGTTCGTGAACGTCAAGGTCGACCGGGAGGAGCGCCCGGACATCGACGCCGTCTACATGGAGGCGACCCAGGCCATGACGGGCCAGGGCGGCTGGCCGATGACGGTGTTCATGACTCCGGAGGGGCACCCGTTCTACTGCGGGACGTACTTCCCGCGAGCGCAGTTCCGGGCGCTGCTGCAGGCCGTCCACAAGGCGTGGGCGGAGCAGCGCGACGACGTCGCCCGGCAGGGGCAGCAGGTCGTCGACGCCCTGACCTCGCGCGGGTCCGGTCTCGGCGGGTCGGAGACGCCCGGCGACCGGGTGCTCGCGCACGCCGTGAAGGTGCTCGCGCGCTCCTACGACGCGGCGCGCGGCGGGTTCGGGGGCGCCCCGAAGTTCCCGCCGTCGATGGTCCTGGAGTTCCTGCTGCGCCATCACGCCCGCACGGGCGACGAGGAGTCGCTGGCGATGGCGTCCGGCACGCTGGAGGCGATGGCGCGCGGGGGCATGTACGACCAGCTCGGCGGCGGGTTCGCGCGGTACTCGGTCGACGCGGGATGGGTCGTCCCGCACTTCGAGAAGATGCTCTACGACAACGCCCTGCTGGCGCGCGTCTACGCGCACTGGTGGCGGGTGACGGGGAACCCGTCCGCGCGGCGGGTCGCCCTGGAGACGTGCGACTGGATGCTGCGCGACCTGCGCACCGACCAGGGCGGGCTCGCCTCGGCGCTGGACGCCGACAGCGAGGGCGTCGAGGGCAAGTACTACGTGTGGACGCCCGAGCAGCTGCGGGAGGTGCTCGGGGACGAGGACGGCGCGTTCGCCGAGCGCCTGTTCGAGGTGACCGGGACGTTCGAGCACGGCGCGTCCGTCCTGCAACTCCTGAGCGACCCCGATGACGTCGAGCGGTACGAGCGCGTGCGGACCGCGCTGCTGGCGGCGCGCGCGCAGCGGATCCCTCCGGCGCGGGACGACAAGGTGGTGGCGGCGTGGAACGGGCTCGCCGTCGCGGCGCTGGCCGAGTGCGGCGCGCTGTTCGACCGGCCGGATCTCGTTCTGGCGGCCGAGGAGGTCGTGCGGCTGCTGGGAGAGGTCCACCTCCGGGACGGGCGGCTGGCGCGCACGTCCAAGGACGGGGCGGCCGGGGCGAACGCCGGCGTCCTGGAGGACTACGCCGACGTGGCCGAGGGCCTGCTCGCCCTGCACGCGGTCACCGGCGACCCGCACCACGTGCGGCTGGCCGGCGAGCTGCTGAACACCGTCCTCGAACGGTTCGCCGACGGGTCCGGCGGCTTCTACGACACGGCCGACGACGCCGAGCGGCTGTTCCGGCGCCCCCAGGACCCGACCGACAACGCGACGCCGTCGGGGCAGTTCGCGGCGGCCGGGGCGCTGCTGTCGTTCGCCGCGCTGACCGGGTCCGACTGGCACCGGCAGGCGGCGGAGGACGCGCTGGCGCCGGCGGGCACGCTCGCCGACGAGCACGCGCGGTTCGCGGGCTGGGGCCTCGCGGTCGCGGAGGCGCGCGCGGCGGGCCCGGTCGAGATCGCGGTGATCGGCGATCCGGACGACGTGCGCACCCGCGCGCTGCACCGCACGGCCCTCATGGCCGTCGCGCCGGGCGCGGTGGTGAGCGTGGGCCCGCCGGACGCCGAGGGCGTTCCCCTGCTGGAGGGGCGGGGACTGGTGGAGGGAGAGCCGGCGGCGTACGTCTGCCGCGGGTTCGTCTGCCAGCTGCCCGTCACGACCCAGGCGGACCTGAACCGCGAACTACGTGGGCAATTGGACTGACGATCCACTTTATGGCAACGTGACCTTGATCTCAGCCGGGCAGGCTGTTACTACTGAGTAACTGGAACGTGCCTGACCCAATGAAGCCGAGCGGACGAGGCTGTCCGATGGCGCCCCGGGTATCTGGACGGTGGCCGACCATCTGAGTCATAGTCGTGTCCTGTGCGCGGTCAGGGAGCCGGCGCGAGGCGACATCGAGGGAGTGTGCCAGTGGGCAAGCCGAACCGCCGGATCCTTCCGACGATCATCGGCGTCTCCGTGCTGACGACGCTCGCGGCCAACGTCGCCGTCCTCGTCGCGCACGACGACGGCCCGCCGGACCGGCCGCGCGGCGAGCAGCGCGCCCGCTTCGTCGCCGCCTCCGGCAGCACCGGCCTGTCGCCGGGCGCGGTCGCGCCGCTCGGCAAGCGGCTCACCCCGCACGTCCTCGTGGCGGCCCCCTCCACGCTCCCGCCGGAGTTCGTCCAGAAGATCCGCGGCGCCAAGGGCGTGAAGGGCGTCGAGGTCGTGGACGCGGTGCAGGGCATGGTCGCGGGCAAGCGCGTCGGCCTGATGGGCGTCGACCCGTCCACGTTCCGCAACTACACCCCGAAGCCGACCGCCAAGTCGGACGCCCTCTGGCGCAACGTGGCCTCCGGCGACGTCGCCATCTCGTTCACGATGGGCAGCGACGGCGGCGTCAAGCTCGGCAGCCAGGTGCCCGTCGGCGGCAAGCAGCACCAGTCGCAGCTGCGGGTGGGCGCGTACGCGACGATGGGCATCAGCGACGTCGACGCGGTCATCTCGCACACCACCGCGCAGGCCCTCGGGATGCCGACCGGCAACGCCCTGCTGATCAGCGTCCCGAAGACCGCGCCGAAGACGTTCATCAAGAAGCTGCGCAAGGTGCTGCCTAAGCACGCCAAGGCCGTCGCGGTCAACCCGGAGATCGACTTCCCGCGGGCCGGGAACGTGCCGGTCGCGGGCGGCCAGGTCATGACGGCGAGCCAGGTCCGCACGGTGATCAAGGCGGCCTACACGCGGCTCGGCTGGCCGTACGTGTGGGGCGGCGAGTCCGAGGCCGAGGGCGGCTACGACTGCTCCGGCCTGATGCAGTACGCGTTCGCCAGGGCGGGCATCCGGCTCCCGCGCGTCGCCGCCGACCAGGCCCGCGCCGGCTGGGTCGTCCCCTACAGCAAGGCCGAGCCGGGCGACATGCTCATCTGGGCCAACGACCCGACCGCGCCCGGCTACATCTCCCACATCGCCCTCTACCTGGGCCAGGGCAAGATGCTGGCGGCCCCGCGGACCGGCACCGTGGTGCAGGTGCAGAACGTCTACACCCGCAACATGCGCGGCGCCGTCCGAGTCAGCCCCCGAATGGCCGCCTCCCTGGCCCGCTGACCCGCGCAGCGGGCCGCCGGCTCACAGGGGGCAGCCGCGCCCGAGGAACTCCAGGTTGTGGTCGATGAGCCCGGGGAGCTCCTCGGTCGTCGCGCGTCCTTCCATCCACCGGTAGAGGGCCGCCTGGAGCACCCCGATGACGGCCCAGGTGAAGGTCTCCACCTCCGGGTCGTCGGGCCGCCGCCCCGTGCGGTGGCCGATGACCTCGGTCAGCATGGCGTGGGTGCCCTCGCGCATCGACTCGAACGTGCGGGCGCGCAGCGAAGGGACCCGGGAGGTGAGCCGCATCCGGGCGTTGACCGTGTCCAGGTCGGCTTCGTACATGAGCGGGAGCAGCTCGCGGAGCGTGGCGCGCAGCGCCTCGATGGGGGACAGCCCGGCCGGCTGGCCCCGCATGACCTCCGCCATGATCGGGTCGTACTCGTCGGTGACGACCACGTCCTCCTTGGTGGGGAAGTAGCGGAAGAACGTGCTCGGCGAGATCTCGGCCGCCGCGGCGATCTGCTCCACGGTCGTCTCGTCGTACCCCCGCTCGCTGAAGAGGCGGAGGGCGTGGTCCTGGATCGCCCTGCGGGTCCGCAGCTTCTTGCGCTCCCGCAGCGGCAGCCGGGCGAGCCGGTCCTCCAGCCGGTCGATCGGGTGCTCACGGGACGGCGTGCTCATGCTCCGATTGTCCTGCATCCGCGGCGGAGGCCGCATCCTCGCGTCCCCGCGCGGGCTGGAAGAGCCACAGGAGCAGTGCCGCCGCGAGGGCGGCGGCGCCGCAAGCGGCGAACACCGCGTCCATACCGTGGACGTAGGCGGCGCGGGCCGAGGCGAGCAGCCCCCCGTCGTCCAGCCGCCCGGCGACGGCGACCGCCCCGCCGATGGAGTCGCGCGCCGCGCCGGCCGCGTCGGGAGGCAGCCCGCCGGTGGAGACGCGGTCCCGGTAGAGCGCGGACAGCAGGCTGCCGAGGCCGGCGACGCCGAGCGTCCCGCCCGTCTGGCGCAGCGTCTGCACGAGGCCCGAGCCGCGCCCCGCCTGGGCGGGCGGCAGGGCGGCGAGGACCGCGTCCATCGCCGGGACGATGGTCAGCCCGCAGCCGAGGCCGACGACGAGCAGCCACGGGACGGTGGCGGGGTAGCCGTCGCCCGCCCCGGTGAGCGCGCCCCACCCGAAGCCCGCCGCGAGCACGAGCAGCCCGGTGACGAGGATCGGCTTGTGCCCGGCGCGGTGCGCGACGCGGTCGGTGACGACCCCGCCGGCGAGCAGGCCGAGCAGCATCGGCATCAGCCGCACGCCGGTGCCGAGGACGTCGTTGCCCTGGACGGCCTCCAGGTACTGCGGCAGGACGAACAGCGCCCCGCCCATCATCAGGTTCGCGGCGACGGCGGCGACCATCGCCCATGTGAAGGCGGGGTTGCGGAAGAGGGCCATGTCCAGCAGGGGCTCGGCGGCGCGCCGCTCCCACAGGACGAACCCGGCCAGCAGGACGGCTGCGAGCGCGAGCGAGAGCAGCACCACCGCGTCGCTCCAGCCCCGCACGGGGGCCTCGATGACCCCGTACACGAGTGCGACGACCCCTGCCATCGACAGCAGCGCGCCGATCCCGTCGACCCGCGGCGCGGCCGGGTCCCGCGTCTCGGGCAGGAGCAGCGCCACCGCGATGCCGCCGACCAGCACGACCGGCACGTTGACCAGGAAGATGGAGCCCCACCGGAAGTTCTCCAGGAGCCAGCCGCCGAGCAGCGGGCCGAGCGGCAGCCCGAGCGCCATCGCCGAGGACCAGACCGCGACCGCGCGGGTGCGCTCGTGCGGGGGGAAGATCGCGGGCAGCATCGACATCGACAGCGGGGTCACGATCGCCGCGCCGAGGCCCATGAACGCGCGGGCCGCGATGACTCCGCCGGAGCCGTCCGCGAACGCACCGGCGAGCGAGGCGGCGCCGAAGACCGCGAGGCCGGCCAGCAGCAGCCGCTTGCGGCCGAACCGGTCGCCGAGCAGCCCGGCCGGGAGCAGCAGCGCCCCGAACACCAGCAGATAGGAGTCCACGATCCACTGCAGCGCGCTGGTGCTCGCGTGCAGCCGCTCCGACAGCGTGGTCAGCGCCACGTTGAGGATCGTCATGTCGAACCCGAGCGCGAGCATGCTCAGCGCCAGCGCCCCCAGCCCCAACCAGCGCCGGGTGTGTCCCACGGTCATGGCTGCCACCTTCAAATGAGAATCACTATGAAATGACAGTAGCTCTCATTTGAAGGTGGTTGTCAATCAAAGTGGGGACTGGACCAGCCCCGGAAGGGCCTGTAATTTTGATTACATGAGTACGAGCGAAGCGGCGGAGCAGCTGCGCGGCTGGTTCATCGGACGGCTCCCCGAGGAGTGGTTCGAGGGCGCGCCCGAAGTCGTCGTCGACCGCGAGGAGGTCGCGGTCGTCGGCACCCTGCCCGTCCCGGCCGCCGCGGCCGAGGCGGCCGGCGCCGAGCGCGCGGGCGTCATCGCGGGGCACGTCCAGCGCTTCCGCGACGAGACCCGCGACCGGCGGATCGCCATCGCCAGGGAGGCCGAGCAGCGCTTCGGGCGCAAGGTTTCCTGGGGCGTGGAGTGCGGCGGCGAGCGGGAGATGTTCACCACCCTGTCGGTGCCGGTGATGACGCGGCTGCGGCAGCCCGAGCGCCGCGTACTGGACACGCTCGTGGACGCCGGGGTCGCCCGCAGCCGCAGCGACGCGCTCGCCTGGTGCGTCAGGCTCGTCGGCAAGAACACCGACGAGTGGCTGTCGGAGCTGCGCACCGCCCTGCAGCACGTCGAGCGCGCCCGCGCCGCCGGCCCCAAGGCCTGACCGCCGGCCCGGAGCGGCCGGGCATTACCCGATCTCGGTGATCACTGGGTGTGATCATGGTGCCGACCTCCCCTAACGTACCTGGAGAGCGGGCCGGACGCGGGCGGGGAGGTGCGGGGATGCCGGGGCTGCGCTGCCTGGACGGGTCCGACCTCGCGGTGGTCCCGGTCGCCTCGACCGACCGCGGCGGCACACCGTTCGAGATCACGCTGGAGCTGTGGCGCGACGGCGAGCCCTTCGGGGCGGTGGGGGAGCGGTGCGGATACTTCCTGGCCGGGCTCGCCGCCCGGGTCGCCGCCGCCCGGGCCGACGGGTCCCCGCAGGCGGCACGCTGGCCCGACCCCGACGACCGCTTCCCCGACCCCGCCCCCGCAGACGCGGCCCGCGAGCCCGAGCTGTTCGCGTTCCGCTACCGCGACCGGGGCGACGTGGTCAGCACCGGTGAGCTGCGCTGCTCGCTGCGCACGTCCTCGATGTGGGTCGGACGCCAGCGGTCGGCGGCGGGCCGGTGGCGGGTCGCGCGCCGCGCGGTGGTCGAGGCGTGGGGCGCGGGCGGGCGCGGCGTCCGCGCCGTTCTCACCTCGGCCGAGCTGGCGCGCTTTCTCGCCGATCTGCTCGCCGAGGCGGACCGGGCCGGAGCAGGCCATCCACCGCGCCTGGCCCGGCCCGCGCGTTAGCCTGGCGTACGGGAACGGTGGGAGAAGTGTCGCCGTCGGGCCATAATTGAGCGACTTTCCGCCAGGGTCGGTCGCTCGAAGGGAAGCCCATATGCGGGTTCGGCGTACGGGAGAGCCGCGCACCAGGTCGGCGCGCGGCGCGCGGAGGGACGGCGTGCGCCGGCGCCCCTCCGAGGGCGGCGGGCGGCTCGTCTCCGCCCTTCGCCGCAGCGGCCCGTACGCGGCCGTCCGCGACGCCGTCTACCGGATGTACGAGCGGCGCGTCGAGGCCGAGCTGCCCACCGAGGTCACCCCCCGGCACGTCGGCGTGATCCTCGACGGCAACCGGCGCTGGGCCAGGTCGATGGGGCTGGCCGACGTCAACACCGGCCACCAGCGCGGCGCCCAGAAGATCTCCGAGCTGCTCCAGTGGAGCGCGGAGGCCGGCGTCGAGCACGTCACGCTGTGGCTGCTGTCGACCGACAACCTCAACCGGCCCGCCGCCGAGCTGGAACCGCTACTGGCGATCATCGAGAACACCGTCCGCAAGCTCGCCGAGGACGGCTGGCACGTCAAGCCCGTCGGCGCCCTCGATCTCCTGCCCGATAAGACGGCCCGCGTCCTGAAAGATGCGGGAGAGGCCACATCGGGCGCACCCGGCCTGATTGTGAACGTCGCCGTTGGGTATGGAGGTAGGCGTGAGATCGCTGATGCGGTGCGCTCTCTGCTCATCGAGCAGGCGAGTCGTGGCACCAGCATCGAGGAACTCGCCGAGGTCCTCGACGTGGAGCACATCGCGGAGCATCTCTACACGCGCGGCCAGCCGGATCCGGACCTGGTCATCCGCACCTCGGGAGAGCAGCGTCTCTCCGGCTTCATGCTCTGGCAGAGCGCCCACTCGGAGTTCTACTTCTGCGAGGTCCACTGGCCGGACTTCCGGAAGGTGGACTTCCTCCGGGCCATGCGCTCCTACGCCGCGCGGCACCGGCGCTACGGTACCTGATCGTCCCTCGCGGACCACCGCCCCTGCGCGGGCGGACCTGCGCGCCACCGGCAGTTCCCTCATATCCAGGGAGATCGAGTGGCCACAACCTCCGCGCGCCGTCCCGGTCAGTCCGGGATCCCTTCCGGGGCCTCCGTCCCGGGTTCTTCCGGGGGGAGTGGGGGGTCGTCCCCCCACAATGACCCGGAGACCTCCGGAGACCTCGGGGGCGCTGCCCCCGGCAGGGAACCGGACCGGCGCACGTACGTCCTGGACACCAGCGTCCTGCTCGCCGATCCGGGGGCGATGACCCGGTTCGCCGAGCACGAGGTCGTACTCCCCATCGTCGTCATCTCCGAACTGGAGGCCAAGCGGCACCACCCGGAACTCGGCTACTTCGCGCGGCAGGCCCTGCGCACGCTGGACGACCTCCGCCTGCTGCACGGGCGGCTGGACGAGCCCGTCTCGGTCGAAGGGGCGCTCGGCGACCAGGGCGGGACGCTCCGCGTCGAGCTGAACCACGCCGACCCGAGCGTCCTGCCGGACGGGTTCCGGCTCGGCGACAACGACACCAGGATCCTGTCGGTGGCCGCGTGGCTGGCCCGCGAGGGGCGCGACGTCGTGCTGGTCTCCAAGGACCTGCCGATGCGGGTGAAGGCGTCCGCGGTCGGGCTCGCCGCCGAGGAGTACCGCGCGGAGCTGGCCGTCGTGGAGTCCGGCTGGACCGGGATGCGCGAGCTGGAGGTGCCGGCCGGGGCCCTGGAGGAGCTGTACGAGACGGGCGGCGCCGACCTGGAGGAGGCGCGGGACCTGCCGTGCCACACCGGGCTGCGGCTGCTGTCGGAGCGCGGTTCGGCCCTCGGCCGGGTGCAGCCGGACAAGTCGGTGCGGCTGGTGCGCGGCGACCGCGAGGTGTTCGGGCTGCGCGGCCGGTCCGCCGAGCAGCGGATCGCGCTGGACCTGCTGATGGACGAGGAGGTCGGCATCGTCTCGCTCGGCGGGCGGGCCGGCACCGGCAAGTCGGCGCTCGCCCTCTGCGCGGGGCTGGAGGCCGTGCTGGAGCGGCGGCAGCACCGCAAGGTCGTGGTGTTCCGCCCCCTGTACGCGGTCGGCGGCCAGGAGCTCGGCTACTTGCCGGGTTCGGAGAACGAGAAGATGTCGCCGTGGGCCCAGGCCGTCTACGACACCCTGTCGGCGGTGACGACGCCGGAGGTCATCGAGGAGGTCGTGGACCGTGACATGTTGGAGGTCCTGCCGCTCACGCACATCCGCGGCCGGTCGCTGCACGACTCGTTCGTGATCGTCGACGAGGCGCAGTCGCTGGAGCGCGGCGTCCTGCTGACCGTCCTGTCGCGGATCGGCTCCGGGTCGCGGGTCGTGCTGACCCACGACGTGGCGCAGCGCGACAACCTGCGCGTCGGCAGGCACGACGGCGTCGCGGCGGTGGTGGAGCGCCTGAAGGGCCATCCGCTGTTCGCGCACGTGACGCTGACGCGGTCGGAGCGCTCGCCGATCGCGGCGCTGGTGACCGACATGCTCGGCGACGTCGGGGCCTAGAGCCCCGGCGAGTGAGAACCCCGGCGGGCCGTGACGGGCCGCCGGGGTTCTCGCGTCTCAGAACGCCGTTCTCCTTCCTACGGAGGGTGATCGGTAAACCTCGTAACGTAGGAATGTGGCGAAGGTCACAATCGTCCGCTTCTGTGGGAGGAGCCGCAGGTCCGGCCGGGTTTTCGGTACGCCCGCAGTCGGGTTGACAACGGGCCGTCCGGCCGCATCTGTCTCGTTTTGGTTGCGAACCAGCCCTCGGCCTCGGGCATTGTGTCTCCCCGTAAGCACCCCCAGTGCGGTGCCAGGCCGGAGCGCGGCCCCTGAACGCGCGCGCCGTGCCGGCGCCGACCCGGGTCCGGGGCCGCCGAACACCGGCGGCCGGGCCGGACCGGGGTGGAAACAGTTCGTGCGCGTGTCCATGCGCGTGCGACCGTCGGAAGGACCGCCTTGTACGGAGACCGCCCCGGGTCCCCTAGGCGAGACGATCGACAGAGCTTCGACCCCCGGCAGCCGGTGATGGCCTCCGCCCCGGCCCAGGCGCCCGGCTCCTCCGCGGAGGGCCCCGAGGCGCCGCACGAGGACGACGTGCGCGTGGCCGGCACCCGCCCCCGCGCGAACGCCCCCGCGGGCGACACGCTCGGCCTCCAGCCCCTCCAGGAGCCGCTGCGCACCGGCGTCTCCGCCGGCGGTTCCGGCGACGAGATCTCCTCCGGTCCGGGCGCGCCCCGCCGCGCCGCCCGCCGGGACGGCTCCCGCGGGCGCGGCGGCAAGCGCATCGCGGTGGTCGCCGCGGGCGCCGCCGTCGTGATCGGCGGAGGCGCGGTCGCCGCGTTCGCGCTGACCGGCGGCTCCGGGGACGAGGGCACGCAGACCGTCAAGCCGACGCAGCAGCTCGCCGACGCCGCCGCGCCGCCGAAGATCGACCCGAAGGTGCTGGAGCAGCAGCGCAAGAAGCTGGCGCTCGACCGCGCCTCCCGCGCGACGCGCCAGGACGGCGGCAAGGGCCCGTCCCTGCTGCCCAAGGGCAAGCCGATCCCGACCAAGACGCCGGAGAAGAAGAACGGCTCCTCCGGCGGCGGCCCGACCGGCGACCCGGTCCCGGCGGGCGAGGCGCAGGCGATCGCCAAGAAGCTCATGCCGAGCTACGGCTTCACCGGCGACGGCCAGTTCGGCTGCCTGGTCAACCTGTGGAACAAGGAGAGCCACTGGAACGTCCACGCGGCCAACCCCTCCTCGGGCGCGTACGGCATTCCGCAGGCCCTGCCCGGTTCCAAGATGGGCAGCGCCGGGCCCGACTGGCAGAACAACGCCACCACGCAGATCAAGTGGGGGCTCGGCTACATCAAGAACCGCTACGGCACGCCGTGCGGCGCGTGGTCGCACTCGCAGTCCGTCGGCTGGTACTGATCCGGCCCGCCGCGTCCCGGACGCCCTGAGCGGCGTCTGGGACGCGCGACCGGCCCCGCCCGGCTCAGCGGCGGGACGTCCCGGTCATCCGCAGGACGTCGAGCGCCTCGTCGAGCTGCTCGACCGTCAGCCTTCCCTCGTCGACGTAGCCGCGCTCCAGCACGACCTCGCGGATCGTCCTGCGCTCGCTGAGCGCCTGCTTGGCGACCTTCGCCGCCTCCTCGTACCCGATGTAGCGGTTCAGCGGCGTCACGATCGACGGTGACGACTCGGCGTACTCGCGCATCCGGTCCAGGTCGGCCTCGACGCCGTCCACGCAGCGGTCGGCGAGCAGCCGGGACGCGTTCGCCAGCAGGGTGACCGACTCCAGCACGTTGCGGGCCAGCATCGGCAGCATCACGTTCAGCTCGAAGCTGCCGGACGCGCCGCCGAACGCGACCGCCGCGTCGTTGCCGATGACCTGCGCGGCGACCTGCGCGACCGCCTCGGGGATCACCGGGTTCACCTTCCCGGGCATGATCGACGAGCCGGGCTGCAGGTCGGGCAGCCGTATCTCGGCGAGCCCGGCGCGCGGCCCCGAGCCCATCCAGCGCAGATCGTTGGCGATCTTGCTGAGGCTCACCGCGATCGTGCGCAGCGCCCCGCTCGCCTCCACCAGGCCGTCCCGCGCGCCCTGCGCCTCGAAGTGGTCGCGGGCCTCGGTCAGCGGCAGCCCGGTGTCCCGCGCGATCTCGGCGATGACGCGGGCGGCGAAGCCCGCCGGCGTGTTGATGCCGGTGCCGACCGCGGTCCCGCCGAGCGGGAGCTCCGCCAGCCGCGGCAGGACGGCCTCCAGCCGCTCCACGCCGTGCCGCGCCTGCGCTGCGTACCCGCCGAACTCCTGCCCGAGCGTCACCGGCGTCGCGTCCATCAGGTGGGTGCGGCCGGACTTCACCGCGGTCGCGAACTCCTCGGCCTTGCGCGCGAGCGCGGCCTCCAGGTGCCGCAGCGCGGGGATCAGCTCGTTCACGACGGCCCCGGTCGCCGCGATGTGGATGGACGACGGGAACACGTCGTTGGACGACTGGGAGGCGTTCACGTGGTCGTTGGGATGGACGGGGCGGCCGAGCCGCTCCTGCGCCAGCGTCGCCACGACCTCGT
Organism: Spirillospora sp. NPDC049024; assembly: GCF_040649235.1. Classification (NCBI taxonomy): domain Bacteria; kingdom Bacillati; phylum Actinomycetota; class Actinomycetes; order Streptosporangiales; family Thermomonosporaceae; genus Spirillospora; species Spirillospora sp. NPDC049024. Next base: position 194,344 of record NZ_JBEZFD010000017.1, on the reverse strand, counting down.
TGGCGTTCATGTTGGACGACGTCCCCGAGCCGGTCTGGAACACGTCGATCGGGAACTGGTCGTCCCACCGCCCGTCCGCCACCTCGCGGGCGGCCGCGGCGATCGCCTCGGCGAGGTCCTCGTCGAGGACCCCCAGCTCGGCGTTGACGACCGCTGCGGCGGCCTTGATCCGACCGAGCGCGGCGATGTGGGCGGCCTCCAGCGTCCGCCCCGAGATCGGGAAGTTCTCCACGGCGCGCTGCGTCTGGGCCCGCCACTTGGCCGCGGCCGGCACCCGGACCTCTCCCATCGAGTCGTGCTCGACGCGGAACTCCTGCTCGCTCATGGAACGCCTCCCACTCGACTTCGGCGGCCGCCGTCGTCCATGGCAGCCCGGTCGGTGGCTCACGCATTCCCGCGTGAGGCGCGGATCACTCCTTGTTCAGCGTGTAGTTCTGCCGCTCACCCGGCTTGCCCGCGGGCTTCTGCTGCCCGTTCACCCAGACGTCGCAGGCGGACGCGTCGTAGACGACCGCGTTGAGGCGCGGCTGGTCGTACCGGCGCGCCTCGCCCCGGTGCAGCGTCTCGTCGGCGAGCACGGTGATCGCGGTGCCCGGCACCGACACGAAGATCTTGCAGGAGTCGGTGCGGGCCCGGACGGCCAGCGTGCTGGTCGCGGCGCCGGGCGGCGCGGCGGCCTGGGCGGCGGAGCCGCCCGGGGTGGTGGACGCCCCGGCGGTGGGGGAGGGGCCGGGGCTCTCGCGCATCATGCCGACGATGAGGGCGGTGGCGCCGATGCCGCACGAGGCGACGGTCGCGCCGATGAGCCCGATCACCACCATCAGCCGGTAGCGGGGGGTGGGGGCGCGGCGTCCCGAGCGCGGGCCCGCCATGGCCCGTTCGAGCCGGTCGACCGCGCGGGCGTGGCTGAGCCGCCGGGTCGGGTTCTTCTCCAGCAGCCCGGTGATCACGGGCGCGAGGGCGCCGGCGTTCTGCGGGGCGGGGGTCGACTCGTTCGCCAGCGCCGACAGCGTCGCCATGACGTTCTCGCGCTCGAACGGCGGGCGGCCCTCCAGCGCGGCGTACAGCGTCGCACCGAGCGACCAGAGGTCCGAGCGCGGGGTCGCCTTCTCCCCGGCGGCGACCTCGGGCGCCACGTACGCGGGCGACCCCATGAAGTGGCCCGTCTTGGTGAGGCTCGCCGAACCGGAGGAGAACGCGAGCCCGAAGTCGGTGAGGACGACGCGGTCGCCGTCCAGCAGCACGTTGCTCGGCTTCAGGTCGCGGTGCACGATGCCGGCCTTGTGCGCGGTGTTGAGGGCGTCCAGCAGGGCGCGGCCGATGTGCGCGACGCGCTCGGGCGGCAGGGGGCCCGAGCGCTCGATGAGCTGTTCGAGGCTGGGCGCCTCGATCATCTCCATCACGATCCAGGGACGGCCCTGCTCGATGACCACGTCGTACACCTCGACGATGGAGTGCGTGCGCAGCTGTGCGGGCGCGCGCGCCTCCCGGAGGGTACGGCGGTAGAAGACCACCCGGTCGTCCTCGGCGAGGTTGTCGGGGAGCCGCAGCTCCTTGATCGCCACGGCGCGATCGAGGAGCTCGTCATGCCCTCTCCAGACGGTGCCGTTGGCACCCTGACCTATCTCCGAGACCAGCCGGTAGCGCGTCGCTAGCACGAGGCGCTCTGACTGAGACATGGCGGAAAAGATACCGGAGTGGCCCGGCGGTCATTGGGGAGACTTCGGCACCAACGCGGATTTTGGCCTAATACTGTGACCTACCGACAAGAAACTTCCGGGGACCGCCCGTCCGCGGCCCCTGTCCGGGGCCGCGGAGCGGTGCCGGACGTCAGCGCCTGCCGATGGTGAGGACGGGTCCGGTGGTGTCGGCGAAGAAGTCCTCGCCCTTGTCGTCGACCACGATGAACGCCGGGAAGTCCTCGACCTCGATCTTCCAGACGGCCTCCATGCCGAGCTCCGGGTACTCCAGGACCTCGACCTTCTTGATGCAGTCCTGCGCGAGCCGCGCCGCCGGGCCGCCGATCGAGCCGAGGTAGAACCCGCCGTGCTCCTTGCAGGCGTCGGTGACCTGCTTGGACCGGTTGCCCTTGGCCAGCATGACCAGGGAGCCGCCCGCGGCCTGGAACTGCTCGACGTAGGAGTCCATCCGGCCGGCCGTGGTCGGGCCGAACGAGCCCGAGGCGTAGCCCTCGGGCGTCTTGGCCGGGCCGGCGTAGTAGACGGCGTGGTCGCGCAGGTACCGCGGCATCGGCTCGCCCGCGTCCAGCCGCTCCTTGATCTTGGCGTGCGCGATGTCGCGCGCCACGACGAGCGGGCCGGTCAGCGACAGCCGCGTCTTGACCGGGTACCTGGTCAGCTCGGCGCGGATCTCGTCCATCGGCCGGTTCAGGTCGATCCGGACGACGGTGTCGTCCAGGTGCTCGTCGGTGGTGTCGGGCAGGTACTGCGCGGGGTCGGTCTCCAGCCGCTCCAGGAACACGCCCTCCGCCGTGATCTTGGCGAGGGCCTGCCGGTCGGCGCTGCACGAGACCGCGATCGCGACCGGGCAGGACGCGCCGTGCCGCGGCAGCCGGACCACCCGCACGTCGTGGCAGAAGTACTTGCCGCCGAACTGCGCCCCGATGCCGAGCTTCTGCGTCAGCTCGAACACCTGGAGCTCCAGCTCCAGGTCGCGGAACCCGTGCCCGAGCGGCGAACCCTCGGTGGGCATCGTGTCCAGGTAGTGGGCGGAGGCGTACTTGGCGGTCTTCAGCGCGTACTCGGCGGACGTGCCGCCCACGACGATCGCCAGGTGGTACGGCGGGCAGGCGGCCGTGCCGAGCGAGCGGATCTTCTCCTCCAGGAAGGACATCATCCGCTTGGGGTTCAGGACGGCCTTGGTCTCCTGGTAGAGGAACGACTTGTTGGCGCTGCCGCCGCCCTTGGCCATGAACAGGAACTTGTAGGCGTCGCCGGGCGCCGCGTACAGCTCGATCTGCGCGGGCAGGTTGGAGCCGGTGTTCTTCTCGTCCCACATCGTCACCGGCGCCATCTGCGAGTAGCGCAGGTTCAGCCTCGTGTAGGCGTCGTACACGCCCTGCGAGATGTGCTTCTCGTCGGCGCCGTCGGTCATGACGTGCTGGCCGCGCTTGCCCATGACGATCGCGGTACCGGTGTCCTGGCACATCGGCAGGACGCCGCCGGAGGCGATGCCCGCGTTCTTCAGCAGGTCCAGCGCGACGAACCGGTCGTTCGGGGACGCCTCGGGGTCGTCCAGGATCCGGCGGAGCTGGGCCAGGTGCGCGGGCCGCAGCAGGTGGGCGATGTCGCGCATGGCGGTCTCGGTGAGCAGCCGCAGAGCCTCCGGCTCGACCTGCAGGAACGTCCGGCCGTTCGCCTCGAACGTGGAGACCCCGTCGGAGGTCAGGAGCCGGTAGTCGGTCTCGTCCGGGCCGAGCGGGAGCAGGTCGGTGTAGGAGAACTCAGACATCTCAGGCAGATCCTCGCGCGATTCCGATGGGGGCCGAGTCACAGGTTACGGGCTCGGCGGGCGCCGCCTCACGGGGGGCGACCCGGGCGCGCAGGCCCACCACGACGCCCGCGGCGACCAGGGCGGCGCCCGCCAGGTCGGCCGGTTCCGGCCGGTCGACGCCGAGCGCGACCGTGGTGACCACCGCGCTGATCGGGATCAGGCCCGCGCACAGCCCGGCGCGGTCGGCCCCGAGCCGTCCGATCGCGTCGTACCAGAGCAGGAACGCGATCGTGGTCACGACGATCGACAGGTAGGCGAAGCCGGCCAGCTCGCCGGGGGTCGGGACGCGCAGCAGGCCCGTCCCGTCCGCGGCGAGGCCGACCGCGAGGAGCATCGGGACGGCCAGCGCGGCGGAGTAGGCGGAGACGCGCAGCGGTCCGATGCGCGGCAGCAGCGGGACGGCCAGCAGCGAGAAGCACACCTCCCCGCCGAGGGCGCCGAGCGAGAGCAGCAGCCCGCGGACGCTGCCGCTGCCGAGGCCGTTCGCCAGGGCCGCCCCGGCCGCCACCGCGCAGGCCGCCACGATGATCGCCGGGGCCGGGCGGCGGCCGTCCAGCAGCGGCCCGACCACGGCCAGCACGATCGGGACCGTCGCGATCACCGTGCCGATGGTGGCGGGGCTCGTGTCCCGGGTGGCCGCGACGATGCAGACGTTGAAGGCGACCAGCCCGGTCCCCGCCAGCGCCGCGAGCAGGAGCCAGTCCCGCGCGGAGGGCCGGTGGGCCGGCCCTCCGGCGATGCGGGCCGCGACCAGCAGGACCACCGCGGCGACGGCGTACCGGACCGCCTGGCCGCCGAAGACGGGATAGGCGGAGATCGTCGCCGAGACGGCGGTCAGCGTGCCGACGAGGGACATCGCGGCCCCGGCGCCCGCCATGCCGCGCTTCTGTGAGGTGTTCATGGACCGAACGCTAGAAGCCGGTTGGACCATCGGACAGTGCCAATCAATCGCCGTGAAAGTGGACCAATAGCCTCTCCGTGACGTCCACCCCATGCCTTGACGCTGAGAGTCATGTGACCGACCTTCATCTTCCACTCGACCGGTCCGCCGGCCGGCTGGCCGCGCAGATCGCCGCGGGCTTCCGCGCGGCGGTGCGCTCCGGCCGGCTGACCGCCGGGACCCGGCTGCCGTCGAGCCGCGATCTGGCCCGTGACCTGGACGTCTCGCGCGGCGTCGTCGTCACCGCCTACGAGCAGCTCACCGCCGAGGGCTTCCTGATCGCGCGGCGCGGCGACGGCACCCGCATCGCGCCGCTGGCCCGCCCCGACGAGGAGGCGGCGCCGCCGTCCCGGCCGCCCGCCGCGCCCCGCCCGGTCGAGCCCCGGCCGGAACCGGAGGTCCTGTACGACCTGTCCCTGGGCCGCCCCGACCTGTCGGCGTTCCCCCGCGAGCGCTGGATCGCCGCCGCCCGCGCCGCGCTGCGGACCCTGCCGCACGACGCGCTCGCCTACCCCGACCCGGCCGGCGTCCCGGACCTGCGCGCCGAACTGGCGTCCTACCTCGGCCGGGTGCGCGCCGCGCTCGCCGACGCGGACCGGACAGTGATCATGAGCGGGGTGGCGCACGGCCTGTCGGCCGTGCTCGGACTGCTGCGCGCCGACGGCCACACCACGCTCGCCGTCGAGGACCCGGCGAGCGTCCGCCAGCTGCCGATGCTGGCGGCCGCCGGTGTCCGCCTCGTCCGCATCCCGGTGGACGGCGAGGGCATCGACGTCGCGGCGCTCGCCCGCACCCAGGCGCGCGCCGTCCTCGTGACGCCCGCGCACCAGTACCCGACCGGCGTCGTGCTGTCCCCGGCGCGCCGCGCCGAGCTGATCGCCTGGGCGCGCGACGCGGACGGCGTGATCCTGGAGGACGACTACGACGCCGAGTTCCGCTACGACCGCGACCCGGTCGGCTGCCTCCAGGGCGTCGAGCCCGACAGGGTCGTCCTCCTCGGCTCGGTCAGCAAGTCGCTGGCCCCCGCCCTCCGCCTGGGCTGGGCCGTCGCGCCGCAGCCGCTCGCCGAGCGGCTGCGGGAGCACCGCGCCTACACCGACCACGGCGCCCCCGTCCTGGAGCAGTACGCGCTGACCGAGTTCCTGCGCGGCGGGGGCTACGACCGGCATCTGCGCACCATGCGCAGGCGCTACCGCGCCCGGCGGGACGCCCTCGTCGGCGCGCTCACCGAGAATCTGCCCGGCGCCAGGATTCACGGCGTCTCAGCGGGCATCCACCTCTACGTGGAACTGCCGGGCGGATGCGACGAGGACGCGGTGGTGGACCGCGCCGCGCGCTCCGGGGTGGCGGTCGAGGGCGCCCGCGGGATGTGGTCGCCGCGCCGCGCGGACGAGGCGCCCCCCGCGCTCGTCCTGGGCTACGCAGGCCTCACCGAGCCCCGCCTGGTCAAGGCCGCGCAACTGCTGGGACAAGCGGTTGCTCACGGTGATGGGGGGTAGGAACAGCTTCCCCGGTGTAGGAGGTATGCATGAGTCTGGAAGAGGCCGCGCGGCAGTTGAAGATGGCGGGCCACGACGCGCAGGTGGCCTTCGACTGTGTCGGTCTGGGCGACCTCGAACGGGCGCAGGAGCACGCCGTGACGCTCCGGGCCGCGGCCGACGCCGCCGAGGTGGCGCTCGCCCAAGCACTGAAGGACATGACCCCGGAAGAAGCCCAAACGGAAGGCGAACGCGCCGTAACCGCGTTGGCAGAAGACTGATCTGTGTCTACCCAGGGGGTCGCCCCCCTGGGTAGACACAGATCACGCCATTGGTCGTTCCATGGCGGGGGCGTCGGGGCGGGCGCCCTCTACCGGTTTGGGGGCGAAGCCCTTGGCCGTTGCGAAGACGACCAGGACCAGGAGCGTCGGGATGATGAAGGCGATGCGCAGGCCGTGGTCGGCGCTGAGCGGGGCGATGGCGCCGACCACGGCGGCGCCCAGGACGAAGCCGACGTAGTTGAAGATGTTGACCCGGGAGACGGCGACGCCGAGGCCGGTGGGGTCGACCCGTCCGGCGGCGGAGAACGACACCGGGGCGATCACGCTCAGGCCGAGGCCGGCGAGCGCGAACGCGGCGATCGCGAAGGCCGCGTTGGGGGCGGCGACCACGCCGGCCATGCCGAGGATGCCGACCACGCCGCCGATCCGCACCACCCGGACGGCGCCGGAGCGGCGGACGGCGAGGTCGGCGACGGTGCGGCTGACGACCATGGTGACCTGGTAGGCGACGTAGCCGAGCGGGGCGACCCAGTCGCTCGCGGACAACTCGTCGTCCAGGTACTTGGCGCCGTAGCTGGAGATCGCCGAGTCGGCCAGGTAGGCGACGGCCATCGCGGCGCCCACGACCAGGATCGGCCGCCACGGGACGCTGCGCCCGGCCGCCTTGAGCTCCTCGGCGGTGGGGCCGTCCCCCTCCTCTTCGCGGCGGTAGAGGCGGCCGCCGGTGGCGAGGGAGGCGGCGATGCCGACGGCGGCGGCGATCGCGAAGCCGGTGAACAGCGACAGGTCCAGCTTGTTGGCGAGGGACGCCCACAGGCCGCCGAGGATCCCCGCGACGCTCCAGACCGCGTAGAACCCGGTGATCAGGCTGATCCCGTAGCGGCGTTCGACGGCGATCGCCTGCGCGTTCATCGACGCGTCCACCGCGCCGACGAACAGGCCGAACGCCGCGACCGTGATGTAGAGGGCGAGGTCGTTGTCGCCGGTGAGGCCGATCAGGGCGATCGTGGCGGCCACGGCGGGCTGGGAGACCCGCAGCACCGGGCCGCTGCCGAGCCGCTGGAACAGCGCGCCGGAGGCGACGCTCCCCACGCCCGCGACCAGCGGCACCATGAGCAGCACCAGCGACAGCGTTGCGTCGCTGAGGTGGTGCGCCTCCTGCATCTTGGGGACCTGCGTCACCAGTGAGGCGAAGCAGAGCCCCTGGACGGCGAACGCCGTGTACGCGGCGAACCGGGCCCTGCGGTCCCGGGCGGTGGTGCCCTCGCTCATGCGCCCCGACCTCTCTGGCTGCGCAACGTGAAGAAGATTCGCGTCAGCGTAGGGACAGGGTACGCCCCAGGTCAATGGGCGGGAGGCGTCAGTCGATGAGGCGCCGCCGCATGCCCCGCACGGCGATCATCCACATCAGCGCGGCGAACGCCACCAGCCCGGCCAGGTGCCCGAGGTCGGCGAGCGGGTGCAGGCCGAACACCGCGTCCCTGACCAGCTGCACGCAGTGGTACAGCGGGTTGAGGTAGGAGACCTTCTGCGCCCAGCCGGGCAGCGCGTCGACCGGGAAGAACGTCCCGGCGATCAGGAACAGCGGCGTCACCACGCCGGTGATCACGTAGTCGAACGAGTTGATCGACGGCACCACCGACGACGTCCACATGCCGAACAGGCCGAAGCCGAGCGCGGTGAAGAACGTCACGAACGGCACCAGCAGCATCCCGAACGAGGGGTCGAGGCCGAAGAACAGCGCCACGACGAGCGGCGTGCACGAGTACACCGCCGACTTGGCCGCGATCCACAGCGCCTCGGCCGTCACCAGCTCGTGCACGTCCACGGGCGCGGCGAGCATCGCGTCGTAGGTGTGCTGGAACACGCGCCTGATGTAGCCGTTGAACATCCCCGGGAACACGGAGGTGAACAGCGCCGCCGTCCCGACGACGCCGGTCGCGACGAAGTCCAGGTAGCGGTAGTCGCCGATCATCGCGACCATCGAGCCGAACCCGTAGCCGAAGGCCAGCAGGAAGAACGTCGGCTCCACCATCGAGGCGAACGACTGGGACTTCCAGTACCGCTTGTAGAGCGCCAGCTCGTGCCGCCAGATCCCGCGGACCGGGGCCGTCTCGAACCGCCGCAGCCGCGGCGCGCGCTCAGGCTGGGCCGTTTCCGTCACAGCGGTCACTCCACACGCTCCCCGGTCAGCACGACGAACACGTCCTCGAGGTTGGAGGCGCGGCGGACGCCGTCCGGGCCGAGATCGTCCTCCAGCGAGGGCGGGATGGTCTCGGCCTTCAGCACCGACACCGACGGCCCGGTCCGGCGGGTGGGCAGCCCGGCCGCCTTCGCCAGCCGCTCGACCTCCGCCAGCCGGTCCGGCGGCCCGTAGTGCTCGACGACCCGCTCGCCCGCGTACTCGGCGACCAGCGCCGACGGCGTGCCCCGCGCGATGACCCGGCCGTGCGACATCAGCGCGCACTCGTCGGCGAGGCGCTCGGCCTCCTCGATGTAGTGGGTCGACATCAGCACGGTCGTGCCGCCGGCGCGCAGCCCGTCGATCAGCCCCCACAGCTCGGCCCGCACCTGCGGGTCGAGGCCCACGGTCGGCTCGTCCAGCAGGACGAGCGCGGGCCGGTGCACCAGCCCCCGCGCGATCAGCAGCCGCCGCCGCATGCCGCCGGACAGGTCGTCCACCTTGGTCAGCTGCCGCTCGGTGAGGTGCGCGATCGCCAGCGCGTCGTCGACCGCCTTGCGCCGCTCCTTGCGCGGCACCCGGTACAGGTGGGCGAACACCTCCAGGTTCTCGCGCGCGGTCAGCTCCTCGTCGAGGTTGTCCTGCTGCGGGACGACGCCCATCACGGCCCGCGCGCGCTTGGACTCCCGGGGCACGTCGAAGCCGAGCACGCGGATGGCGCCCTCGTCGGCGATCGCCTGCGCGGTCAGCATCTTCATCGTCGTCGACTTGCCGGCGCCGTTCGGGCCGAGCAGCCCCAGGCAGACCCCGGCGGGGACGTCCAGGTCGAGCCCGTCGACGGCGGTGAAGTCGCCGAACCGCTTCACGACGCCGCGGAGGCTGATCGCCGGCGCGGCGGCGCCCTCGAGGGCGGCCGCGTCCGCGGTCGGCCCGGTCCGGGCACGATGCAAGGTCATACCCCTCACACTAGGTACGGCGAGGGACGAATCCCCACCGGTTTTCCCGCGGGGCCGTCCCCGGCGGCGGCTACCCTCTTCCTTGTGGACGTCCCCCATCGCCCGGCGGCCGAGAAGGTCACCAACGTGCGCGACCTGCGCGCGTCCGACGCCGACCGGGAACGCGTCGCCGCCGTCCTGGGCGAGGCCCTCGCGGACGGGCGGCTCACCATCGAGGAGCACTCCGAGCGCACCTCCCGCGCCTACGCCGCCCGCACCCTGGGCGAGCTGACCGGGCTCACCGGCGACCTCAGCCCCGAGGAGGCGCAGCCCATCCTCGTGGACGACCGCCCGGTCTCGGTCTTCTTCGGCCGCACCCGCCGCGACGGGCGCTGGGTCGTCCCGGTCAAGCTCCCGCTCCTCGCCCTGTTCGGGACGGTCGAGCTCGACCTGCGCGAGGCCGTCCTCCAGCGCCGCCACATCGTGGTCGACTCGCTGGTGCTCGGCGGCCGGATCCGGCTCCTCGTCCCCGAGGGCGTCCGCGTGGACGTCACGGGGCGCACCATCCTCAGCACCCGCGACCTGCGGGCCCGTCCGGCGGCCGAGGGCCCCACCATCGAGGTGAGCGGCACCATGATCTTCGGTTCGGTGCGGGCGCGCGCCCCCAAGCTCCCGCTGCGCACCCGCGTCCGCAACCGCCTCAACCGCGGCCGGTAGGCCCGCGGCCTACACCGCCGTGTCGAAGTTGATCGCGCTGTAGGCGCGGAGCTTGCTCAGCTGGTGCTCGCTGGAGACCGTCCGGATGGTGCCGCTGCGCGACCGCATGACCAGCGAGTGCGTGACCGCCGTGCCCTTGCTGTAGCGGACGCCGTCGACCAGCTCGCCGTCGGTGATGCCGGTCGCGGCGAAGAACACGTCGTCGGAGGTCACCAGGTCGTCGGTGGTGAGGACCCTGCCCAGCTCGTGGCCGGCGTCGGCCGCCTTCTGCCGCTCCTCGTCGTCCTGCGGCCACAGCCGGCCCTGGATCACCCCGCCGAGCGCCTTGATCGCGCACGCGGCGATGATGCCCTCCGGGGTGCCGCCGATGCCGAGCAGCAGGTCCACGCCGGTCCCCGGCCGGGACGCCATGATCGCGCCGGCCACGTCGCCGTCCATGATGAACTTGATCCGCGCCCCGGCCTCGCGGACCTCCTTGACGATGCCCTCGTGGCGCGGCCGGTCCAGGATGCAGACCGTCACGTCGTGCGGCGAGGAGCCCTTGGCGCGGGCGATGGCGCGGATGTTGTCGGCGATCGGGCGCTCGATGTCGACGACGTCCGCCGCCTCCGGGCCCGTCACCAGCTTCTCCATGTAGAACACCGCGGACGGGTCGAACATCGACCCCCGCGGCGCCACCGACAGCACCGCGATGGCGTTGTTCATGCCGAGCGCGGTCAGCCGGGTCCCGTCCACCGGGTCCACCGCGACGTCGCACTCGGCGCCGGAGCCGTCCCCGACCTCCTCGCCGTTGAACAGCATCGGCGCGTTGTCCTTCTCGCCCTCGCCGATCACGACGACGCCCCGCATGGAGACCGTGTTGATCAGCTGGCGCATCGCGTTCACGGCGGCCCCGTCGGCGCCGTTCTTGTCGCCCCGCCCGACCCAGCGGGCCGCGGCCATGGCGGCGGCCTCGGTCACCCGGACCAGTTCCATCGCGAGGTTGCGGTCCGGCGCCGCCGGCTCGGTGGCGAGGGGGGAGGAAACGGTGGTCTCATCGGACATGCGGGGCAGCCCCTTCGGTCGGTGGTGCCTCGGATTCTCCGTGGACCGGATGGCAAGCCACAAATTGGACCAGACCAGCCGGGCCGCGGACATCCGGGCACGGATGGAAGCGGTATCCGGGCACGGTCGACGGGTACGGTGCGGAGCCGTGAATCCACTACGGCACGGACAAGGGATCGTTTCCCCCTGGGAGAGGGCGTAATCTCAGGCGTCATGAGCAGCGACATCGACGTTCCGTCCGGCGGGGTGACACAGAACGGGGGCGCGCGGCCCGCGGCTGTCCCCGCGCGGACCTCCGACCGCGGGGCCGCCACGCGCGGCGCACTGCTGGCCGCGGCCAGGGACGTCTTCTGCGAGTCCGGCTTCGCCCAGGCCGCGGTGACCGACATCGTCGCCAAGGCTGGCGCCAGCGTGGGCAGCCTCTACCACCACTTCAACGGCAAGGCCGACCTGTACCTGACGCTGTTCGAGGACTTCCAGGGACGCCAGCAGGAACGCACCCGCGAGGCGATCAGCGCCGTCCGGGAGGCAGGCGAGACCGACCCCATGCGGCAGTTCATCGCCGGCGCGGGCGCCTACCTCAACGGCTGCCTGGACGAGCGGGACGTCGCCCGGCTTTTCATCTCCGGCGACGGTCCCCCGGGGTTCGACCGGGTCATGCGGCAGCGCCTGAACAAGTGGGCACGCCGCAACGCGGCCCTGTTCCACACCGCCGACGGCGGCGTGGACGAGGCCCTGGTCACGGTGCTGACCGGCGCGATGGCGGGCGCGGTGTCGGAGATCTCACTGCTGGACGACGAGGACGCCGCCCGCCGGCTCGCCGACAAGATCATGGCCATCGTCGGCACGATCAGGAACCCCGGTACGGAGCAGCGCTGAGGGTGCGGGATCCTGGAGGGGTGACCGACAAGACCCCATCCTCCGCCCCGGACGCCGAGGCCGCCCGGCCCGAGCCGGACGCGCCCGCCGAACGGCCCGGCGCGGACGCGTCGGCGGAACGGCCCGGGACGGACGAGGCCGCGGAACGGCCCGGCGACGGCTCCGCCGAGGAGCCGCGCGGGACGGGCGCGCCGGGCGGCCGGCCCGTGGTCGAGGTGAGCCCCGGCGTGTACAAGCGGCTGACCACGGGGCTCGGCGGCTTCACCATGGCGATGGGCGCCTGCCTGCTGCTCGTGCTGGCGATCTACGTCATCACGCCGCGCAGCGACAAGGAGGTCCTGCCGACCGTCGACTACGGCTCGCAGCTGTGGGCGATGCGCAACGACGCGCCCTACACCGTCTACGCGCCGGAGGGGCTCCCCATCCACTGGCGGCCCAACAGCTCGCGGGTGCACGGCCTGGGCTCCGGCGGCAAGGACCCCGTCGCCTGGCACCTCGGCTTCGTGACGCCGAGCGAGCAGTACGCGGCGCTTGAGCAGAGCAACGAGAAGGCGTCGGAGTTCGTCCCGCGCATGGCCAACAGCAGCCGGCCGGTCGGGACGCAGCAGGTGAACGGCGTCGCCTGGACCAAGTACCACCGCAAGGACAAGAAGGCCAACACCCTCGCCCGGACGCTCCCGAACGGGGTGAGCCTCGTCGTCACCGGCACCGCGTCCTACGCGGAGCTGGCGGTCCTGGCCGGGTCGCTCAAGGAGCAGGCGAAGACCGGCGGACCTCCCCCTCCGGCGACGGCCACGCCGGCGTCCTGATCCCTAGAACGGAGCGGCGGCCTCGCCGTTGTCGGGCCGTTCGAGGGCCGCGGCCAGCCTGGCGCGGGCGCCCTCCAGCCACTCCTCGCAGACGGCGGCGAGCCGCTCGCCCCGCTCCCACAGGCCGAGCGACTCCTCCAGCGTCAGGCCGCCGGCCTCCAGCCGCTTGACGACCTCGGCCAGCTCGTCCCGTGCCTGCTCGTACGACGGCTTCTCCGCCGTCCCCTTCTCGTCCGCCACCGGCCCACCCTCTCATCCCCGGGGAGACGGCCCGTCCCCCGGTCGGCATCCACGGTTCATTCCCGCTCGGTCACGGTCACGCCGAGCCGCCCGTCGGCCAGCCGCACGTGGAGGCGCTCGCCGTCCTTGACCCCCGCCGACTCGCGCACGACCGTCGCGTCCTCCCGCTGGACGATCGCGTACCCGCGCTCCAGCGTCGCGGCGGGGGAGAGGGCGAGCAGCCGGGCGCGGGTGTGCCCCAGCTCGTCCTCGGCCCGGTCCAGCGCGCCCGACAGGCACCGCCGGGCCCGGTCGCGCAGCGCCGCGACCTGCTCGGCCTGTCGCTCGATCTCCCGCACGGGGTCGGCCAGCGCGGGCCGCGAGCGCACCGACCGCAGCCAGGCCAGCTCCCGCTCCACCGCGCCGGACAGGCACCGCCGCCCCCGGTCGCGCAGCTGCCGGACGAGCTGGAGCTGCTCGCGCACGTCCGGCACGGTCTTCTTCGCGGCGTCGGTCGGGGTGGAGGCGCGGACGTCGGCGACCAGGTCCAGCAGCGGGCTGTCCTGCTCGTGCCCGATCGCGCTGACCACCGGGGTGCGGGCGGCGGCGACCGCCCGGACGAGGGCCTCGTCGGAGAACGGCAGCAGGTCTTCCATCGCGCCGCCGCCGCGCGCGATGATGATCACATCGATCTCGGGATCGGCGTCCAGCGCGCGCAGCGCCTCCATGACCTCGCCGACCGCGTACGAGCCCTGCACCGCGGTGTTCTCGACCCGGAACGCCACCGCCGGCCACCGCCGCCGCGCGTTCTGCAGAACGTCGTGCTCGGCGTCGGAGTCGCGCCCGCAGATCAGCCCGATCCGGCCGGGCAGGAACGGCAGCGGGCGCTTGCGCTCGGGCCGGAACAGCCCCTCGGAGGCCAGCACCCGCTTGAGCCGCTCCAGCCGGGCCAGCAGCTCGCCGACGCCGACCGGCCTGATCTCCAGCACGCTGAGCGAGAACGTCCCGCGGTTGATCCAGAAGTCGGGCTTGGCGTGCACGACGACGCGGGCCCCGTCGGTGACCGCCGGGCCGGCGGCCTCGAACACCGCGCGCGGGCCGACGACCCGCACCGACATGTTCGCCACCGGGTCGCGGAGCGTCATGTAGACCGTCCCGCCGCGGGCGTTGAGGTCGGTGATCTGGCCCTCCACCCAGATCCGGCCGAGCTTGCCGATCCACCCGCTGACCGCCTGCAGGACGGTCCGCACCGGAACCGGGGACTCGGCCGTGGTCTCCATCGCCATGCAGGCAGCCTACGGCGCGGGCCGCACCGCCGTTCCGCCCGCCGCTCCCACCGACAGAATCCATGTGACCGAAGAGACACGTCCCCGGCCACCGAACATTAGCCAAGCTAACTTAGACTGGCTAAGTAATTCGAGGAGAGACCGTGACCGCATCCGAACGCGAGCTCGCCGAGCGGCTCAACCGGTGCCTGCGCCACGTCGTGCTGATGCTCCGGCGGGTCAGCGCCGACCAGCCGATCACCAGCCAGCAGCTGTCCGTGCTCGGCTCCCTGGAGCACGGGCCGCGGCGGATGACCGAGCTGGCGGCCGAGCACGGCGTCCGGCTGCCGACCATGACGGCGCAGATCAACCGGCTCGAACGCGACGGGCTCGTGGCGCGCGGCCGGAACGGCGCCGACGCCCGCGTCGTCACCGCCTCGCTCACCGAGGCGGGACGCGACCGGCTGGCCGCCGGGCGCGCGCGCCGGATCGGCTTCCTCGCCGAGCGGTTCGCGGAGCTGACGGACGAGGAGCGCGCGGCCGTGGCCGCGGCGCTGCCCGCCCTCGACAAGCTCTTCGGCGGACCCTGAACCCGTACACGGAGGTACCCATGCACGCGAAGCCCTCGGCGACCCCGAAGGGCGGCGGCATCCTCAGGCAGCCGACGTCGGTGTGGGCGACCGCCTTCGCCGCGGTCGTCGCCTTCATGGGCATCGGCCTCGTCGACCCGATCCTGCCCGCGATCGCGGCGAACCTGGACGCCACGCCGAGCCAGGTCTCGCTGCTGTTCACCAGCTACTTCCTGATCACCGCGGTGGCGATGCTGGTGACCGGCTGGGTGTCCAGCCGGATCGGCGGCAAGCCGACCCTGCTGATCGGGCTCGCGCTCGTCGTGGTGTTCGCCGCGCTCGCCGGGACGTCCGGGACCGTCGGCCAACTCGTCGGTTTCCGCGCGGGTTGGGGCCTCGGCAACGCCCTGTTCGTCGCCACGGCGCTAGCCGTGATCGTGGGGGCCGCCTCTAACGGAGCCGGAGGCGATCCGGGGGGCGTGGGGGGTCGTCCCCCCTCGAAGGGGAACGGAGCCGGAGGCGATCCGGGGGGCGTGGGGGGTCGTCCGCCCTCGAAGGGATGGCGCGGGGCGGAGTCGGCGATCATCCTTTACGAGGCGGCGCTCGGCCTCGGCATCTCGCTCGGCCCGCTCGCCGGCGCCCTGCTCGGCGACATGAACTGGCGCTTCCCGTTCTTCGGCACCGCCGCTCTCATGGCGGTCGGCTTCCTGCTGATCAGCACGCTGCTCAGGCCCCCGCCGCGGCCCGCCGAGAAGACCCGCCTCAGCGCGCCCATCCGGGCCCTGGCGCACGGCGGCCTGTCCACCACCGCGTTCACCGCGCTGTTCTACAACTACGCGTTCTTCACCGTCCTCGCCTTCACCCCGTTCGTCCTCGGGATGAGCGCGCACGGCATCGGCCTGGTGTTCTTCGGCTGGGGCGTCATGGTGGCGCTGGCGTCGGTCTTCGGCGCCCCCCTGCTCCAGCGGCGCATCGGAACCGTCCGGGTCATGTACCTGGCGCTGGCGCTGCTGGTCGTGTTCCAGCTAGGCCTCGCGTTCTTCGGGCACGCCGGGATCATCGTCTGCACGGTCCTGTCCGGCATCCCGATCGGGCTGAACAACACCGCGTTCACCGAGGCCGCGATGGAGGTCTCCGACAGCCCGCGGCCCGTCGCGTCCGCCGGGTACAACTTCGTCCGGTGGACGGGCGGCGCCCTCGCCCCCTACGCCGCGACGAAGCTCGCGGAGGAGGTCGACGCGAAGCTGCCGTACGTCGTCGGCGCCGCCTGCTGCGCCGTCGCGATCGGGATCCTCGCGGCGCGCCGCCGCCACCTGGAGCCGCTGGAGCGGGTCGACATCGACCACGCCTTCCAGGACGCCCCCGCGGCGGCCTGACGTCCGAACGGAAGAGGCCCCCGGACACTCCGGGGGCCTCTTCCGTGTCGTGCCGCTGAACGGGCCGGTCAGTTCAGGCCGTTGAGCTTGGCGATGCGGCGCTCGTACATGCGGATGACGTCCTCGCGGCCGGCGTGCTTGCGCTCGTACTCGCGCAGGAGCTTCACCTGGTCGGCGGACAGCCCGCGCAGGCGCGCGCGCAGCTGCGGCAGCGTGGCGCTGTCGTAGTCGGGGACCGGGAGGTCCTCGGCGATGTGCTCGGCCTCCGCCTGCGCGGCGGGCTTGGCCTCCGGCTTCGGCTCGAACGCCGCCTCGTCGACCTTCTTCTCCGGGGCCTCGCCCTCCTCTGCCTTGCCCTTCGCGGCCTCGGCCGGCTTGGGCTCGGGCTTGGCGGGCCCGGGCTCGGCGGCCTTCGGGCTCGGGGCGGGCTCGGCCTGCGGCGCGGGCTCCGGCTTCGGCTCGGACGGCACCGGCTTCGGCGCGGGCTGGGCGACCGGACCGGCCGCGCCCTCCGCCTTGGCGTGGTGCCTGCCCAGCGCGCCCGGCTTGGCGGGCTTCGGCGGCGGTCCGGGACGGGCGTGCTTCGGCGCGTGGCGCGTCCCGCCGCCGGGCTTGCCGACCGAGATCTCCTCGGTGGCGGTGCCCCTGGCGGCCGTGCTCGTGGCGGCCGCGCGCGAGGCGGCCGTCCTGGTGCGGCGTGCGGGCTCCGGCTCGGGCTCGGCCTCGGGCTCCTCACCGCGGACGCGCTCGGCGACCAGCCCGACGACCTTCCCCGCCGTGTGCTGGACGTCGTCGCGGAGCCGGCCGATCACCGGCTTCACACCGCCGCCCTCGGTGATCTCCTTGTAGTCCCTGGTCACCCGGTCGGTCAGCAGCAGCGCCCGGCCGACGCCGAACATGGCCAGCCGGACGGCGTGCAGCGGGAGATCCCGGACCTGTTCCCCCAGGTTGTCGCGGACCTGCTCACTGAGGCGGCGCGGCGATTTCCTCATCGGATGTTCCTCTTCCTGCCTCGTCTCCGTCCCCACTCACTCTGCCCCATCGGTGCAACCCTGGTCACGCGGGGTGAATGGAATTCTGGCAAAGCGTGCCGTGGAGTCGGTCACAGCGCCGCCCCTCGTACGATGGAGCCATGACCTCCACCCAGCGCCGTGTCCTGCTCGCCAAGCCGCGTGGTTACTGCGCGGGCGTCGACCGGGCCGTGCAGACGGTCGAGATCGCCCTGGAGAAGTACGGGGCCCCGATCTACGTCCGCAAGCAGATCGTCCACAACGTGCACGTCGTGAAGACGCTGGAGGAGCGTGGCGCGATCTTCGTGGACGAGACCGAGGAGGTCCCCGAGGGCTCCATCGTGGTGTTCTCCGCCCACGGCGTGGCGCCCGTCGTGCACCAGGAGGCCGCGGGCCTGAACCTGCGCACCATCGACGCGACCTGCCCGCTGGTGACCAAGGTCCACAAGGAGGCGGTCCGCTTCGCCACCCAGGACTACGACATCCTGCTGATCGGCCACGAGGGCCACGAGGAGGTCATCGGCACCACCGGCGAGGCCCCCGACCACATCCACCTCGTCGACGGCCCCGGCGACGTCGCCAACGTGCGCGTCCGCGACCCCGAGAAGGTCGCGTGGCTGTCGCAGACCACGCTGTCGGTGGACGAGACCGTCGCCACCGTCGAGAAGCTCCGCGAGCGGTTCCCCAAGCTGATGGACCCGCCGTCCGACGACATCTGCTACGCCACCCAGAACCGGCAGGTCGCGGTGAAGGAGATGGCGGCGCAGGCTCAGCTCGTCATCGTGGTGGGGTCGACCAACTCCTCCAACTCCGTCCGGCTGGTCGAGGTCGCCAAGGAGCACGGCGCCGACGCCGCCTACCTCGTCGACTACGCCGAGCACATCGACCCGGCCTGGCTGGAGGGCGTCACCACCGTGGGCGTCACGAGCGGCGCCTCCGTCCCGGACGAGCTGGTCCAGGGGGTCCTGGCGTGGCTCGCCGAGCGCGGCTACGGCGAGGCCGAGGAGATCGAGTCCGTTCCGGAGCACATGCGCTTCTCCCTGCCGAAGGAGCTCCGCAAGGACCTGCGCATCACGCCCGTCTAGTCACGCGGGGACGAGCGCCCGGCGGGACGTCCCGCCGGGCCCGTGGGCGTCAGCGGCCGGAGTCCGGCGCCGGAAGGTCGAGCAGGAAGCTCCTGAGCGCCCCGCCGATCTCGTCCGGCGAGTCCTCCTGCAGGTAGTGGACGCCCTTGACGGTCACTTCCCGCTGGTTGGGGAAGGTGCGGGCGAACTCGGCCGCCCGGCCGACGAGCAGGGCGCCGGGTTCGGCCGCGACGAACAGCTTGGGAACGGGCGTTGCGGCGAGCCAGCGGCCGTAGGCCTCGACGATCTCGGCCACGTCTTTCGGCTCGCCGTCGATCGGGAGCTCGCGGGCGAAGGCCAGCGTGGGGAGGCGCGACTCGGGCGTGCGGAACGGGGCGCGGTAGGCGTCCATCTCCTCCTCGGTCAGGACGCGCACGACGCTGCGGGGCAGCACCGTCTCGACGAAGAAGTTCTCCTCGAGCACCAGCTTCTCGCCCCGCTCGGACCGCATGGCGCGGAACAGCTCCTCCCGGCCCGGCGGGAAGTCCGTCCACAGGCGCGGCTGGACGATGGCCTCCATGTAGGCGATGGCCTTGACCCGGCCGGGGTTGCGGGCGGCCCAGTGGAAGCCGAGCGCCGATCCCCAGTCGTGCAGGACGAGGGTGACGTCCGCGGTCAGCCCCATGGCGTCGAACCAGGCGTCGAGGTGGCGCGCGTGGTCGGCGAAGCGGTACGCGGGCGCCGGGCCCGAGCGCCCCATGCCGACGAGGTCGGGCGCGAGGCACCGGCCGAGGTCCGACACGTGGGGGATGACGTTCCGCCACAGGTAGGACGAGGTCGGGTTGCCGTGCAGGAAGACGACGGGGTCGCCGGAGCCGGATTCGGTGTGGTGCATTTCGGTGCCGAGCACGGGTGTCATGGGCACGGGGTTCTCCTGGTCATCTCAGGACCGTCGTGAAGACGACGTCCTTGAAACGGTGCAGCGGTTCGGGGGTGCGCTCGACCTTCATGCGCAGGATCGCGCCCTGCCATGAGGCCAGCAGGAAGTCGGCCAGGTCCGGGGCGGGGACCGTGAGGGTGATCCGCCCCTGCGCCGCCGCCTCTTCGAGGCAGTGGACGAACGGCGCCCGCCACTCGGCGAAGATCTCGGCGAGCCGCGTCCGGATGGCCTCGCTGTGCTCGGCCGACTCCAGGCTCAGGTTCCCGACCAGGCAGCCGTGCCGCCATCCCCGGGCCTCCAGCCGGTCGGTGATCGCGTCGAAGTAGCCGCGGAGCCGCTCGACCGGGTCGCGCTCGGCGCCGAGCGTCTCGGCGGTGAGCGTCTCGGCGGTGAGCGACCGCACGTCCGCGAAGTAGCGGTCGAGGATCTCCAGGCCGAACGCCTCCTTGGAGGCGAAGTGGTTCGTGAACGACCCCTGCGGCACCGAGGCCGCGGAGGTGATCTCCCGGACGCCGGCGGCCGTGAACCCGCGCCGCCGGACCACCTCGAGACCCGCGTCGAGGATCTGCTCCTTGTTCGATGGTCTGGCCATGGGGAGTAATATGTACGACCGTATTGATTTCGTCAAGCCAGGTCACGGCGCTGGGCGCTGCGGAACTCTTCTCAGCCGCGGCCCGACCGGCCGGGTCAGTCGTCCTCGTCGTGGGGGAGGCGGCGCCGGTCCCGGTCCGGGGCGGGGGTCTCGTCCCACCGGACGGGGTTCTCGTTCTCCTCCTTCTCGAAGAGCCGGACCCCGACCAGTTTGTCGTGCAGCTCCCGCGCGTTCGTCATGACGCCGCGGGCCAGGCAGATCACGACCACGAGCAGCGTCCCGAAGAACAGCC
Source organism: Spirillospora sp. NPDC049024 (assembly GCF_040649235.1). Taxonomy (NCBI): domain Bacteria; kingdom Bacillati; phylum Actinomycetota; class Actinomycetes; order Streptosporangiales; family Thermomonosporaceae; genus Spirillospora; species Spirillospora sp. NPDC049024. The sequence goes on along the minus strand of NZ_JBEZFD010000017.1, from coordinate 174,239 downwards.
ACGGCGCGGTGGCCGCGAGCGCGGTGAACACGCCCACGGTGACGGCGCGCAGCAGCGAGCCGCCGCCGAGCGCGGTGGTGAACACCACCGTGAGCGTGGCGGCGAGGAACACCAGCGGCGGGCTGACGACGAGCGTGAGCAGGTCGGCGGGACGCGTCGCGAACGCGGCGAGCGCGCAGCCGATCGCGAACCCGGCGCCGGCGAGCAGCGGCACGTCGAACCACCGCGACAGCAGCCCGCACAGCACCCCGGCGGCGAACATGACCACGATGCCGCCGCGCCCGGTGAGCGTGACCGGGCCGGGCGAGTCCGACCGGGGCGGACCGCCGCGCCGCCGCCGCGCCGGACGCTCCGGGGACGGCGAGGCGCCGTCCGGCGCGTCGCGTACCGTCGATGAACTCATCGCCACCTCTTCCCCGTGGGAGGCGGACCCCCCACACGCCCCGGCCCGCTCCGGTCACGGACGTTCCGCGGATCGCCCTGCTCGGGGACGTGCCCGCCGAGGCCCGCCGCATCCGCGGCGGGACCGCGCCGGGTCTGCTCCCGATCAGGCAGATGGTCCTCGTCGTCGAAAAGTTCGTCGTATGCGGTCAGTTCGGCCGCGGAGAGGGCGCGGGGGCTCTCCTCGACAGGATGGGGGCTTTCCAAGCCGTCGTCCACCACTCCGAGCTCGTTCAGCTTGCGCGCGCTGACCAGGACGCGCGTCTCCAGGGACCCGACCGTCCGGTTGTAGGACTTGATCGCTCCGGTCAGCGCGCGGCCGAGCTCGTCGACGTGCTGCCCCATCGTGCCAAGCCGCTCGTACAGCTCCTTGCCCAGCTCGAACACGGCGCGGGCGTTGCGCGAGAGGGCGGCCTGCTGCCAGGCGTAGGACGCCGTCCGCAGCATCGTGACGAGCGTGGTCGGCGTGGCGATGTGCACCCGCCGCCTCATCGCGTACTCGAGGAGGCCGGGGTCGCGCTCGAGGGCGGGCGCCAGGAACGCCTCGCCCGGGATGAACAGCACGACGAACTCCGGCGCCGGGCTGAACGCCTGCCAGTACGACTTCGCCGACAGGCGGTCGACATGGTCGCGCAGGTGCCGAGCGTGCGCGTCCAGCCGTACGGGGTCGCCGCTCTCCGCGGCCTGCAGGTAGGCGGCCAGCGAGACCTTGGAGTCGACCACGATGTTCTTGCCGCCGACCAGCCGCACGACCATGTCGGGGCGGACCGTGCCGTCGGCCGTCACCGAACTGGCCTGCTCGTCGAAGTCGCAGTGGTGCGTCATCCCGGCCAGCTCCACGACGCGGCGGAGCTGGAGCTCGCCCCAGCGCCCCCTGGCCTCGGGCCGCTGCAGCGCACGGACGAGCGACTGCGTCTCGCGCCGGAGCTGGTCGGAGCTCTGCCGGACGAAGTCGACCTGCTTGGCCAGCATGGCGTGCGACTCGCGGCGGCCCGTCTCCACCTCGCGGAGCTGCTCCTCCACCTTGGCGAGCGTCTCCTTGAGCGGCGCGACCAGGTGCTCGACGGCCTGCTGCCGCCGCTGCAGCTCCCCGGCGGCCTCGACGCCCGCCGCCTTGAGCCGCGCGTCGGCCAGCTCCAGGAACCGCTGGTTGCTGGCGTCCAGGGCCTTCGCCGACAGGTTCTCGAAGTGCTCGGCCATCCGCTCCTCGGCGTAGGCGAGCTTCTCCTCGGCCGCCCGCGCCCGCGCGATCAGCGCGCCCTGCCGGCCCGTCGCGAGCGCGTACCCGGCGACGGCGCCGAAGACGGCGCCGACGAGGAGTCCGGCGAACAGCGCGAGGTCCATCCGTTCATCGTGGCAGCGCGCCCGCGATCGGCGACCGCGACGCGCCGGGATCCCCCGCGTCACCGGACATTTGGCCCAGTGTTCACCAAGGGGAGGCCGTACGGAGGTTCCGGGCAGCCCGAGGGGTCCGCGCGCGCCATAAACTTGACCGCCGTGAGCCTCTCCATCGGAATCGTCGGGCTGCCCAACGTCGGCAAGTCGACCCTCTTCAACGCGCTGACCAAGAACGACGCGCTGGCCGCCAACTACCCGTTCGCGACCATCGACCCCAACGTCGGCGTGGTCGGCGTGCCCGACCACCGGCTGACCGTGCTCGCCGAGGTGTTCGGCTCGCAGAAGATCATTCCGGCGACGATGGAGTTCGTCGACATCGCGGGCATCGTCAAGGGCGCGTCCGAGGGGCAGGGGCTCGGCAACAAGTTCCTCGCCAACATCCGGGAGACCAACGCGATCTGCCAGGTCATCCGGGCGTTCGAGGACCCGGACGTCACGCACGTGGACGGCGACGTCGTCCCGTCCCGCGACATCGAGACGATCAACACCGAGCTGATCCTGGCCGACCTCCAGACGATCGAGAGGGCGCTGCCGCGCCTCGACAAGGAGGCCCGGACCAAGAAGGACAAGGACAAGCTCGCCGTCGTCGAGGCCGTCAACGCCGCGCAGAAGCTCCTGAACGACGGCGTCACGCTGTTCGCGGGCGCCGAGCAGGCCGGCGTCGACCTCGACCTCCTGCGCGAGCTGCACCTGCTCACCGCCAAGCCGTTCCTCTACGTCTTCAACCTGGACGAGAGCGAGCTGACCGACGAGGTCCTGCGCGAGCGCCTGCGCACCCTGGTCGCCCCCGCCGAGGCGGTCTTCCTGGACGCCAAGATCGAGGCGGAGCTGATCGAGCTGCCCGACGACGAGGCGCTCGAACTGCTGCAGGGGATGGGGCAGGAGGAGTCCGGCCTGTCGCAGCTCGTCCGGATCGGGTTCGCGACCCTCGGCCTCCAGACCTACCTGACGGCGGGGCCCAAGGAGGCGCGCGCCTGGACGATCCGCAAGGGCGCCACCGCGCCGGAGGCCGCCGGCGTCATCCACACCGACTTCCAGCGCGGCTTCATCAAGGCCGAGATCGTCTCCTTCGACGACCTGACCGCGGCCGGCTCCATGGCCGCCGCCCGTACGGCCGGCAAGGTCCGCATGGAGGGCAAGGACTACGTCATGCAGGACGGCGACGTCGTGGAGTTCCGCTTCAACGTCTGACGGTGACGCCGTAGGCGAGCGGCGGGGGCCGCAGTCGGCCAGGGTTCCGGCGCGGCCGTGTCGGGCGGCACCCCATGTGATTTTGGCGACACGCGAGGCCGTTCGGACCACTGTGCTCTGTGAGCTGCGTGTTTTGGCGTTGAGTGTCGTAAATATAGCGCTATGTCCCATATTTTCGGGGAGCGGATTGCGGCCGCCGACGCCATCCCGTGACCAAGCAACTCCCCGAGGCGCCGCGCTTGTCCGGTACCGGGGCCCGCGCGCCGTTCGGCGGCCCGGATAGGGGAACGTCACCGTTTGGCAATCTTCCCCGTTCCTGCTGAGGTGGATTGCATTATCCACAACCGCGTGCCGGGGCTGTGCTTCGCCGGGATGCGCTGGAACAATTGACGCCCGTGGTTACCCTGGGCCCGAGGTGGGTTCAGAAAAGCCACCGGACATGACCAGCACACAGGACCGCGCCGACCGGGGGCGAGGCGCGAGCGGAGGCAGGATGGCTCGCAGGTCGGCCGTGGGACGCGGCCGTGACACCGCCGTCGTCGACGAGACCGCGGCGCCCGGCCGGGCGCTCGCGTCGTCCGCCGACCCGTGGGACCTGCCCGGCCACGGCCGCGGGTCCGGAGGCGGCGGCTCGCGCGGCGGCGGCCGCTGGGGCGGCTCCGGCGGGCGCTGGTGGGTCTGGGTCGGCCGCGCCGTGCTGTGGGCGCTGATCATCGTCATCCTCGTCAACGGCGTCCGCGCCCCGTTCGAGCGGTTCACCTCCGCCGAGAAGGCCGGCGGCGCGGGCACCCCGTCCAAGCCCCCGAAGAACGCCGGGTTCCCCAGCAGCGCCGCGGGCGCGTTCGCCCTGCAGTTCGCCAACGTCTACCTCAACTACGACCAGAAGACCGCACCCGCCCGCGAGGCGCAGCTGAAGACCTTCCTGCCCGACGGCGCCGACGCCCAGTACGGGTGGAACGGCGTGGGCAAGATGCAGGTGCAGTCCGTCCAGGTCGCCGGCGTCGACGCCCGCGACGCCAACAACGCCACCGTGACGCTCCTGGCCCGCACCGCCGACCGCTGGCTCCGCCTCGCCGTCCCGGTGTACGCCGACCGGAGCGGCTCGCTGGTCGTCTCCGCCCGTCCCGCCCTGCTTCCCCCTCCGACCAAGGCGCAGCTTCCCGAGGACGGCGTCCAGGACCGCGACACGGCCCTCGAGACCGAACTCCAGCCCTTCCTCGGCACCTTCTTCCAGGAGTACGCGACCGGCAACCAGGCGGCCCTGTCCCGCTTCTCCAACGGGACGACCATCGCCGGCCTGGCCAACTCCGTCACCTTCGTCCAGGTCAAGGAGGTCGTCGCGCCGAAGGGGCCCGGAGGCTCGCGCACCGTCACCGCGACCGTGGTGTGGCAGCCCGCCGGGGGCGGCGGCGGCGAGCTCGAGCAGAGCTACCAGCTCGCCATGGTGAAGAAGGGAACGACCTGGCTCGTCCAGGACATTCGCGGCACCACGCAACCGAGCGCATCATGAGAGGCCGCGAAGTGAACACGACGACCCCCAGCCCGACCGCCGACCAGGGAAGGTAGCCGATTCGATGTCGCAGCACGTCATGGCGCCGATTCCGCACGAAATCCTCGCGGCCGGCGAACTCGGGCCCGCCGTTCCTCCCGACCGCGTCCATTGCGGCGCCGTCCTTCCCGTTCACCCGCGAGATCACGCGCTTCGTCAATTCACCTGCCCGGCGATCGGAATCGGAGTGGTCCGCTAGTGCCCGACGACATCGAGACCACGGCCAAGGCGACCGCCGAGGCCCTCGGCGTGGACGTCTCCTGACCCATACGGAGGTCCGAAGGCGGCACGGTGCCCGCGCAGTTAGGGGAGTAGGGGCGTGGATCTACCCACGTACACGAACATCTGGCGCATCGAGAAGCGGCTCTACAAGCTGTACGACCTGCGGCTTCCGATGCCGCTGCCGCTGGTCCAGATCGGAGTCTTCCTCGGCGTGTTCGTGCCGTGGATCGTGCTGCTCCGGGTCGTCGGGATCCCCTTCGAGTCCCCCTGGCACGTGCTCTACATCGTCCCGCCGGGCGTGCTCACCTGGATGGCGACCCGCCCCGTCATCGAGGGCAAGAGGCTCACGGAACTGCTGCTCTCCCAGGGCCGCTACCTCGCCGAGCCCCGCACCTGGTGCCGCCTGACCCCCATCCAGGAGCCCCGCGAGGTCGTCATCGTGGCCCGCGTCTGGCGCCGCGCCGGCGCCCCGGTCCCGGCGGCCGCGATGGAACGTGCCGCGATCAAGTCCCGCCGCCGCGGCCGCCGCCGCGCCGCCGAGCCGGAGCCCGTCGAGACCCCCGCCGCGACCCCGGTCCCGGTCCCGCGCCCCGCGGCCGCCGCCGCGCCCCCGTCCCTGGTCGAGTACGCGGCCCAGCGCGAGGCCGTCCCCGCCGCCCAGCTCCCCGCCGCCCAGTTCTCCGCCCCCGAGCCCTCCGTCCCCCGTCCCGCCGAGCCCGAGCCCGCCGCCCCCGGCCCCGCCGTCCCGCCCAAGGCCTGGCGCCGCACCACCCGCGACATCGCGCACGAGGACGACGTCCTCCCGTTCGCCGCCGACGTCGAGCGCCCCCCGGCGACGCCGCGGCTGGAGGTCCCCCCGCCCGGCCCGCCCCCGGGCTCCGGCAAGCGCGCCCTGGCCTCCGGCGTCCGCCGTCCGGGCGAACCGGCCGAGTTCTGGCAGGCCGTCCCGGCCGGCGACACCAGGCCCGACGTCCCCCAGCTGCCGCGCGCCGACGCCCGCGAGGCCGCCGAGGAGATCGCGAACGCCCCCGAACCCGCGGCGCCGAGCGTCCGGTGGGTGCGCCCCGCCGAGCCGGGCGACGGCGTCACGCGGCAGTCGCCCGCCGAGCCCGAGCAGGCGCACGCCGCGGAGGGCGAGCGCGTGCGCGCACCGCGGGCGTTCAACGGCGAGCCCGGCGACAAGAAGGTCGCCGGAACCCGCATCCGGGCGCAGGGAACCCCCGCCCCGCAGCGCCCCACCCCCACCCGCCCGGACATCCCGATGGTCCCCGGCGCCTTCGGCGCCCAAAACCCCAGCCCGGCACAACCCCCAAGACCCACCCCCGCCCACACGACCCCACCCGCCACGCCAGAGCAGGAACCCGCACGGCCGGAGGCCGCGTCGCCGTCCGCACCGGACGCCCCGCGCTCCACGTCGCCTGCGCAGCCCGTGACGCGGCCGGAGCACCCGGCGCCCCAGGCGGAGTCGCCCGCCACGCCGGAGCAGGAAGCCGCGCGGGCGCGGTCGGCGCAGCCGCCCGTACCGGCGGAGCGGGCCGGCGCTGAGGCGGAGGCGCCCGCTGTGCTGGAGCGGCCTGCTGACTCTGAGGGGGGCGGTGGGGAGTCGCAGGCGCCTCGCGCGCCTTCGGGGCGGCCTGTGTTGCGGCCGGAGCAGCCCGTCATGTGGTCTGGGCGTCCTACCGCGCGGCCGGAGCAGCCCGCTGCGCGGTCGGGTACCGAGGAGGCGGGTAGCGAATCGGAGCGTGGCGGCGCGGCGGCTGGAGTTTCGCCCGTGCCGCCGGAGCGGCGTCCTGGATGGTCGGGGCAGCGGCCGGAGGCGCCCGCCGCCTCGGCGGAGCAGGCGGGTGCGCCGCCCGCGCCGCACCAGCAGGTGCCCATGGTGCGGCCCGCCTCGCCGCCGGAGCAGCCCGGGGTGCTGCGGGAGCCGCCAAGACCCTGGTCGCAGGGGCTGTCCAAGCCGCAGCGGCCCGCGGCCCCCGGCGACCTCGGCCGCCCGGCCGCGCCGGTACCCCCGCCGGCCGAGCCTCCGGCGGTCGCGGAGCCGCCGCGTCCGGTGGAGGAGGAGGCGCCGCCGCGGGAGGTCCGGTCGCAGCCCGCCTCGCCCGTCCGGCCGCGGCCCCTGCCGCCGCCCCCGGCGCCCCCGCCGTCGGGTCCGGCGATCACCCCGCCCGGTCCCGAGCACGAGGTGACCTCCGGCGGGCTGCGCAGGCTCATCCACGCGGTCGGCGGCGGGCACGGCGAGGTCGACGCCGACTACCAGCAGCGGATCCAGCAGCCGTTCCACGGGACGCGGCACGTCGTCGTGCTGGGGTGCACCGGCGGGGCGGGGCAGACCGTCACCGCGCTGATGCTGGGGCACACGTTCGCGCAGCACAACGGCGAGCCGGTCGTCGCGATCGACGTGAACCCCGGGCCGGGCGCGCTCGCGCGGCGCACCCGCAGCGACACCAACGAGACGCTGACCGGGCTCATCACGCGCGCCGACCAGGTGTCCAGCCTCACCGCGATGCGCCGGTACACCTCGCAGGCCAAGTCCGGGCTCGACGTCATCGCGGCGGGCAAGAACCCGCTGCAGGCGCTCGACGACCGCGACTACGCGCTCGCGATCCGCACGCTCGACAAGTTCTACTCGGTGACGCTGCTCGACGCGGCCGCCGCCGTGGTCGCGCGCGTCCTGCCGTACGCCGACCAGATCGTCCTCGTCGCGCCGGCGAGCGCCGACGCGCCCCGTGCCGTCGCGATGACGTTCGAGTGGCTGGACGGCCACGGCTACGAGGAGCTGCGGTCCCGCGCGGTGACGGTCATCAACGGGGTGAGCCGCCGCAGCATGGACGACGTCGAGCAGGCCGAGGCCGTGGCGCGCGGACGTTGCCGGGCGCTGGTGCGCATTCCATGGGACGATCACCTGAGCATGGACCGCGCGCCGCGCAACGAGCTGAAGTCGTTGCGCACGCCGACGCGGCGTGCCTATCTTGCCCTCGCCGGCGTCGTGGCCGGCGGCTTCACCGTCATGCCCGAGCGTTACCAGGAGCTTCAGCAGGAGCAGGAGGCCACCCGATGAGCGCCCCTCGCGGGCATCGAGCGGAGACCGTAGTGAACCGGGCATTGCTGGCGGACCCGCCTGACGTTCATGACCGTCCGGATTGCGAACACTCTCCCGGGCAGCCCTGTGCGGCCGCCCGCGCGAGGAGAGAATCGTTGATCGGAACCGGCGTCGGGAGGGCGGCATGAGCAAGTCGAGCCGACTGGCCGTGCGGTACTTCGACGACCGCGTCCTGCTGACCGACAGCGCCGCCTGGGCGTACTTCCGGCTGCCCACGGTGTCCTACGAGTTCACCACCGGTGAGGAGCGCGAGGCGCTCGCCACCAACATCACCATCGCGCTCGCCGGCATCCGCATGCAGGACGCCGAGGTCCACCTGCGGATCGCGCACCGGACGTATCCGGCGGCGGAGTGGGCGCTGGCCCTGGACCGGACGTCCGACGGCGGTCCCGGGTGGCGGGAGTACCTGGAGGAGACCTACGCCCACGTGTGGGCCAAGGACTTCTGGACCAAGGAGGTCTACCTCGGGGTGCGGCTCGGCCCGCGCGGCATGGGCGCGCAGTTGTCGGGCGGCGTCCTGTCGCAGCTCCTCAAGGTCTACAAGCGCAGCGAGAACGTCCTCGGCGTGCACGACGACGCGGTCGACAAGAAGGAGATCGCGCGCTGGACGGAGCAGGCCGAGCGGATCGGCCGCGCGCTCGGCGGGTCCGCCCTGTACGCGAGGCACGCCACCTCCACCGAGGTGGCGTGGCTGTTCCAGCACGCGGTGACGGGCTCGCTGGCCGACCCGCCGCCGTCCGCCGTCCCGCGCAGGACGTGGGGCAAGGGCGAGATCGAGTCGCTGGTGGAGGGCGCCATCCACAACGGGCGCTCGTACCTGCGGATCGAGCAGCCGAACTTCACCGGCGCGGGCGGCGGCGCCACCGCCGCGTCCTACGTCGCCTACCTGTCGTTCGCGCGGTTCCCCGACATGATGCCGTTCCCGGACGGCGAGCCCTGGTTCCACTACGCCGACGCGCTCCCGTTCCCCGTCGAGATCAGCGCGCGGATGAAGCTGGTCCCGCCGGCGAAGGCGTCCAAGGACGTCTCGCGCAAGCTCGCGCACGCCCGCGACATGGACCAGCACATCCGGGAGGCGGGCGCGGAGGCGCCGATCGCGCTCGCCGAGCAGATCGACGCGGCCCGGATGCTGGAGCACGGCATCACCAAGGAGCGGCTGCCGTTCGTGTACGGGTGGCACCGGCTGATCGTGTCCGCGCCCACCGAGGACCTGCTCGCGCAGCGGGTGGACGCCGTCGTCGAGCACTACCGCGACATCGGCATCGACGTCGTCAACTCGACCGGCGACCAGTTCTCGCTGTTCCTGGAGTCGCTGCCCGGCGACCAGATCCGGCTGAACGCCTACGCGCAGCGCCAGCCGCTGCGCACCATCGCGGGCGGGATGCCGGTCGCGACCGTCGACCTCGGCGACCGCACCGACGACGAGGGCGGGGGCTGGGTCGGCCCGTACATCGGCGAGACGCTCGGCCGGGCCCGGGCCATCGTGCACTTCGACCCGCTCGTCGCCGCGGCCCGCAACCGCCCGACGGCCGTCGCGATCACCGGTGAGCCCGGCGGCGGCAAGACCACGCTCGCGCTGCTGCTGATCTACCAGATGTCGCTGCGCGGCGTCACCGTCGCGGCGATCGACCCGAAGGGCGACGCCGAGTCGCTCGTGGAGCTGCTCAAGGCACGCGGCAGGAAGGCGCGCATCCTGCCGCTCGGCTCGGCCGCGCCCGGGCTGCTCGACCCGTTCTCCTTCGGCGACGACCTCGCCACCAAGAAGATGATGGCGACCGAGACGCTGCGGCTGCTGCTCCCGCGCATGTCGGAGGAGCGCGAGTCCGCGATGATCCAGGCGGTCGGCGCGGTCGCCAACGCCGAGCGGCCCTCGCTCGGCCGCGTCGTCGACTACCTGGAAGGCGCCGACGACCCGGCGTCCAAGAACCTCGGCGCGGTGCTCCGCTCGATGTCGGAGATGCGGCTCGCGCGGCTGTGCTTCGACCCGTCCGGCGGCGAGCGCATCGACACCGCCGGCTGGACGACCGTGTTCACGCTCGGCGGGCTCACCCTGCCGGACGTCACGATCCCGCGGGAGGACTACTCCTACGAGCAGCGGCTGTCGGTCGCGCTGATGTACCTGGTGTCGCAGTTCGCACGGCGGCTGATGCACGGCCTCGACCGGCGGCTGCCGAAGGCCATCTTCCTGGACGAGGCGTGGGCGATCACCTCGACGCCGGAGGGCGCCAAGCTCGTGCCCGAGGTGTCGCGCATGGGACGCTCCCGCAACACCGCGCTGATCCTGGTCTCCCAGAACGCGGGCGACCTGCTGAACGAACAGGTGACGAACTGCCTGTCTTCGGTGTTCTCGTTCCGCTCCACCGAGCGGGTCGAGGTCGGAAACGTGATGTCCCTACTCGGGGTCGAGGCGTCCGACGAGCACAAGGCCGTGCTGCGCAACCTCGGCAACGGCGAATGCATCTTCCGTGACCTCGACGGCCGAGCGGGGCGCATCGGCGTCGACCTGATCTCCGAGGAACTGCAGCGTTGGCTGGACACCAACCCGACCCGGTCCCGTCCGGGCACGTCCGAACTCACCGCCGCGGGGGCCGAGGTCGAGGAGGTCTCCCGATGAGGGGTTCCCGCAACGGGACGGCGCGCCTGCAGCGCTCGCCCGGCGAAGGACTCGACCGCGCGGACCTGCGCCGCCCCCGGCGCCGCGCCCGCCGCGCGCCGCGCACCCGCCGCTCGGTGATGCTGCTGGTCGTCATGGCGCTGTTCATGCTGGGGCCGCTGACGCCGGCGTCGGCGTCGGTCCCGCAACTGCCGAACCCGCTGAACGACGTGTGCAGCCCGGCCGACCATCCCCCGCCCGAGCGGTACGGGTCCGGGACGGACGGCATGATCAAGCCGCCCGACTATCCGGACGAGAAGCTCCAGAAGACCCCTGTCGAACGGCTCACCTACTACGACCGGTACGGCACCGCCGGGCAGACCTGGTACGCGGTCGACATGGGCTGCTCGGACGCGATGTCGATGATGGGCAACGCGATCGCGAACACCGTGTTCACCCTCGTCCGGACGGTCGACCGGACGACGATCAGCGTCTACCAGGCGGCCGCGTCGGAGTCGCTGCTGAGCTGGCTCAAGGACACCGTCGACGGGGTCATCATCGACCTCGGCAAGACGTTCAACGCCCGCTACTGGTCGTGGGTGGTCATCCTCGGCGCGATGTGGCTGGCGTGGTGGGGTCTCGTCCGCAAGCGGGCGAGCAAGGTCACCGAGGGCGTGGTCTGGATGATCGCCGCGATGGTGGCGCTGGTCTGGCTGATCGCGCGGCCCGCCGACTTCACCACGCTCGGGACGAAGGTCTCCGAGGCGACCAGCGCCGCCTTCAGCGCCGCGCTGCCACCGAGCGACACCGAGGGCGGGACGTGCGTTCCCGTCCCCAACGGCAAGCCCGATCCGGCGACGTCGCAGAGCATCGACGCGACGTCCCGCAACGCGAACGCGCTGTGGGTGGCGCTGGTCTGCAAGCCGTGGCTGCAGGGCGAATTCGGCACCAGCGATCCCAACGCGAAGATCATTAAGCAGAACGCCGACAAGCTGCTCTGGTCGCAGGCGGTCGATCTTCCAGAGACGTACGGGACGAACAAGGTCGACCTGGGGAAGAAGGCCGACGCCTACAAGGACGTCACCAAGGACATCAAGGACAACCATCCCGAGAGCTATGCCCTGTTCCAGGGCAAGGCCTGGGAGAACCGGCTGGGAGTGGCGCTCATCGCGCTGTTCGCGGCCCTGGTCGCGGGCATGCTCATCCTGGTCATTGCGACCGCGCTGATCGTCGTGAAGATCGCGTTTCTGCTGCTCCTCGTCGCGGGGCCGATCTTCCTCGGGATCGGCATCCATCCGGGTGTCGGGCGCGTCATCGCCATGCGCTGGCTCGAACTGCTGCTCTCCATGCTGCTGAAGCAGGCCGCGCTCATCGGGGTGCTCTCACTGCTGCTGTGGGCCTACAGCCTGATCCTCGGCGAGACGCTGCCATGGGGCCTGCAGGTGCTGTTGATCGCGCTGGTGACGTTCGCGGCGTTCGTGTACCGCAAGCCGTTCCAGCACCTGTTCTCCGCCGTCGGCTACTCCGCGGTCGGGGCCCGGGAGAAGGGCGAGGCCGAATTCGGCAAGTCGGTCGCGGCGGCCCGCAAGAGCACCGAGGCGATACCGCCGGTGGCCGCCTACCAGATGTTCCGCAAGGCCAAGGAGGACCCGGCGGTGGCCGCGGCCATCATCGGCGGAGTGACGGGCGGCGCGACGACCGGCGCGATGGCCGGCGCGATGAACTCGGCCGACAAGTCGGCGCCCGGCGCGGGCGCGGAGCAGTCGCCTGAGGACGCCCCGGTCCTCGCGGCCAAGCCGCGGGGTGCGGGCGCCGCCGGCGCCGGGGCGGCGCAGGGGCGGTCCAAGCGCGGCGCTCCTCCGCTGAACCTGCCGACCAGGGCGGGTGCGCTCGGCGACCGCCGCACCGACGGCGGCAAGGCGGCGGCCGCCAGGCCCGGCGGCGTCACCGTCGCCAAGGGCGACGGCGAGGACTCCGGAGGCGGAGGCGGGTCCGGCAAGGGCACCGTCCGCCCGACCTCCTGGACCGGGCGCGGCGGAAACGGTGGCGGCGTCTCCGGTGGCGGAGGCTCGGGCGGTAGCGGCGGCTCGGGCGGCTCGGGCGGCGGTTCTGGTGGTTCCGGTGGTTCCGGCGGCGGCGGTGCCAGCTCCGGAGGCGGTGGCTGGTTCTCCGGCGGCGGACGCTCGTCCGGCTCCGTCGAACGCGGACGCGGCCGTGGGGGCGGCGGTTCCAACGGCGGCTCGGGCGGCGGCGGTGGCGGCTGGTTCTCCGGCGGCGGCAGCGGCGGTTCGGGCGGTGGCTCGGGCGGCGGCTCCGGGAGCGTCCCCCGGCAGCGCGGCCGCTCCGGCGGCGCCGCGAGCGGAGGCCCGTCGCGGCCCGAGCCGGGCGGGCGGCGGCAGCCCCCGCCGCTGTGGGGCAGGGGCGGCTCCGACGCCGGCCCGCCGATCCCGTTCTGGCTGCGTCCGGCGGATCGCCGGTCCGGTGAGGCGGATCGGGACGAGTGATGAACCTGACCGACCGGCGGCGCAAACTCCTGTTCGCGGGTCTCGTCGTGCTGCTGGCGGCCGTCGGCGTGTATCTGACGGTCGCCGCGCCCTCCGACGAGTCCGGCGACGAGCCGCAGGCACGCCCGACCGCCACTGCGTCGCCGCCCCCCGCGTCGCCGCCGCCGGGGATCCAGAGCACCGTGAACCCTGACGACTTCGACGTCTACCGGCTGCTGCCGTTCTCCCGGCGGGAGTTCGCCGCGGCGGCGGACCTCGCGCAGCGGTTCGTCACCGCCTACGGGACGTACCGCTACGACGAGACCCCCCAGGCCTACGTGGCGAAGTTCGCCGGCCTGGCCACCGACGACCTCGGGCAGCGTCTCGGAGAGGGGATGGCGGCGCCCGCGATGGTGGAGGAGCGCCGCAAGGAGCAGTTCGTCGCGCAGGGCGCAGCGTCCCTCGATGAGGTCCGCGACATCGAGAAGAACTCGATCATCTTCCTGGTGACCGGCCGCCGGCAGGTCACCAGGAACGGCCGGACGAGCAGCGACAGCAAGCAGTACGCGGTCACCGTGACGAGGTCCGGCGGCTCGATGAGGGTCTACTCGTTCGAGCCGGCGGACGCCGGGCAGGCGGGTGACACGGGATGAGCACGCGGATACTGCTGTTCGTCGGCGGTCTCTGCGTCGCCGCGGTGATGTTCGCGGCGCTGGTCTCCGTCCCGATCCTGTTCGGCACGGGCCAGTTCCTGTACGGCGGCGGAGTCGGCGGCGGCGGTTGCGTGGACACGGCCGCCGCCGGTTCGCAGCCCGCGGCGGCCGGTGACGCGAAGGCGGTCCCCGCCGACTACCTGAAGCTGTACCAGGAGGCGGGCAAGGAGTACGGCATCCCCTGGAACGTCCTGGCGGGCGTCGGCAAGGTCGAGACCGACCACGGCAGGTCGACGATGCCGGGCGTGTCCAGCGGGGAGAACTACGCGGGCGCGGGCGGCCCCATGCAGTTCCTGGAGCCGACGTTCAAGGCGTTCGCGGTGGACGGCGACAAGGACGGCAAGAAGGACCGCTACGACCCGGCGGACGCGATCCCGACGGCCGCGGCCTACCTCAAGCACAACGGCGCCCCGGACCGGATGCGCACCGCGATCTTCCAGTACAACCACTCGTGGGACTACGTGGACCTCGTCCTGGACTGGGCGAAGCGCTACGTCGGCGGCGAGTTCAAGGTCGTCCAGGCCAACGGGATCAACTGCGAGGACAACCAGCTCCCCGCCAACGTCAGCGCCCTCGTCAAGACGATCATCGCGTTCGCCATGGCGCAGCGCGGCAAGCCGTACGTGTTCGGGGCGAACGGGCCGGACGCCTACGACTGCTCCAGCCTGATCCAGGCCGCGTACCGGCAGGTCGGCCTGAACCTCCCGCGCACGACGTTCGAGCAGTGGCCGTTCGGCGTGAAGATCCCCAAGGGCAAGGAACAGCCAGGCGACCTGGTGTTCTTCAACTCCGGCCCCGGGACGTCGCCCGACAATCCCGGCCACGTCGGGATGGTCATCGGCGGCGGCAAGATGATCGTGGCGAGCTGCTCGTCGTGCGTGCCCGCGATCGGCGTGAAGACCTACAAGAAGCCGAACTGGGTCGGGGTGACGCGCCCGCTCGCGCGGCCCGACTTCAAGAAGAAGGTGTCGGAGCTGGCCGCGCGGCAGTGACCGCCCGGCGCGCGGGACGGCCCCGCGGGCTCAGCGGAACCGGCGCCGGCCGATGACGAGCAGGATCTCGCGCAGCGCGTCGGCGGCGTCCCGGACGTCCTCCGGCGCTACGCGGGCCATGACCTCCTCGTGCACGGCGCCGGACGCGGCCAGGGCCCGCTCGGTGACGCGCAGCCCGTCCTCCGTCAACTGGACGAAGCGGCTGCGGGCGTCGCCTGCGTTGGCCTCGCGCTCGATGTAGCCGGCCTTCTGCAGCCGCTGCAGGACGTTGCTCGTCCCGCCCGAGGTGAGGAACGCCGACCGCGTGAGCTCGCTCGGCCGGAGCCGGTAAGGCTCGCCCTCCCGGCGCAGCACGGTCAGCACCTCGAACTCGGCGTAGGTGAGGCCGAGTTCGGCGAGCGGGCCCCGCAGGGCCTGCTGCACCAGCATGGCGACGCGCCCGGCGCGCTTGCTCAGCTCCAGCATCGCGATGAGCGGCTCGGACAGCCCGTCCCGCCGCCACGCGTCGGCCACGGTGTCGATCTCATCCCTGCGGGTGTCGATCTCGTCCCTGCGGGACCCGGTCTCGTCCCCGCGCACGCTCTCGTCCTGCACGCCCCGAGCGTACTCGCTCAGCCTGTTGCTTTTTAAAAAGCTAACTCTTAAGCTTTCGAGCATGACAACGACTCTGCTGCTCACGAACGGCCTCGTCATCGACACCGCGCCCCGGCCGGCCGTGCTGGGGACCGCCGACGTGCTCGTCGAGGACGGCCGCATCGCCGCCGTCGGCCCGGGGCTCGCCGCCCCGGAGGGCGCCGAGACCATCGACGCGACCGGCCGCATCGTCATGCCGGGCTTCGTCGACACCCACCGGCACACCTGGCAGGCGGGGATACGCGCGGCCGTGGCCGACGGCACGCTCCCCGCCTACCTGCAACGCGTCCTCGGCGAAATGGCACCCCGGTACCGTCCCGAGGACGTGTTCGCCGGGACGCTCGCCGGCTCCCTGGAATGCCTCGACTCCGGCATCACCACGCTGGTCGACTGGTCGCACATCCAGCTCGGCCCCGGCCACACCGAGGCGAACATCGCGGCGCTGCGGGAGTCCGGCATCAGGGCGGTGTTCGGGTACTGCTACGGCGGCGACGGAGACCTCGGCGCGCTCGCCGCCGAGACCGGCCGCGTCCACCGCGAGTACTTCGGCGGCCCCGGCGGCACCGTCACGATGACGATGGCCGCGCTCGGCCCGGAGATCGCGGGCCCCGAGCGCGCGCTCGCCGAATGGCGGACGGCCCGCGACCTCGGGCTGTCGGTCACCGCGCACATGGGCGGCCACGGCGCCGAGAGCGCCGCAAGCGGCCTTGCGTTCCTGGACGCCCACGGGCTGATGGACCACCCCGCCATGTACGTGCACGCCAACTTCTACACCGACGAGGAGCTGAAGCGGATCGCCGGGAGCGGCGGGACGGTCTCCGTCGCCCCCGCCATCGAGGCCGCCGTGAACATCGGCGCCCCGCCCACCGGACGCGCCCGCGCGGCGGGCGTCCCGACCGCGCTCGGCGCCGACACCGTCGCCTGCGGACCCGGCGACATGTTCAGCGTCATGCGCGCCGCCTACGTCCTCGAACGGGGCCGACCGGACGGCGCCGGCCTCGGCTTCACCACCGCCGACGCGCTCCGGATGGCGACGATCGAGGGAGCCGAGGCCGCCGGGCTGGCGGACGCCACCGGGTCGCTGACCCCGGGCAAGCAGGCCGACCTCCTCGTCCTGCGCACCGACACCCTCGGCGTCGCGGCGGCCCACGACCCCGTCGCGGCCGTGGTGCTGGCGGCCGACACGCGCAACGTCGACACCGTCCTCGTCGGCGGCCGGGTGGTCAAGCGCGGGGGAGCGCTGACGGGCCACGACGTCCCCGCCCTGCTGGCGTCGCTGACGGAGTCCGCCGCGCGCGTGACGGCGGCCTGAGCCGAGGAGAATCGTCGGCCGCACGTGGCATGCTGATCTGCGTGGAGTCCGAGATAACGATCCGCGTCGCCGACGAGTTGCTGATGTTCCTGCCCGCCGCCCGGCGGGCGGCCCCGGCCCGCGTGCCCTACGACGGGACCTCCACGCTGGGGCACCTCGTGGAGTCGCTGGGCGTGCCGCTGCCCGAGGCGGGCCCGATGACGGCCGACGGCGAGCCCGCCGGGCCCGCCACCCGGCCCGCGGTCGGAGCCGAGGTCCGCGTGGCGGCGGTGCCGCGCCCCCAGCCCGTCCCGCTGGACCCGGGCCAGGTCGCGCCGCGCTTCCTCCTCGACGTCCACCTCGGGACGCTGGCCCGGCGCATGCGCCTGCTCGGCCTCGACACCGCCTACCACAACGACATGGACGACCCGGCGCTCGTCGTCCAGGCCAACGAGGAGCGCCGCGTCCTGCTCACCCAGGACCGCGGCCTCCTGCGCCGCCGCGCGCTGTGGTTCGGCGCCTACGTCCGCGGCTCGCGCCCGGACGACCAGCTCCGCGACCTGCTCGACCGGTTCGCGCCCGTCCTGCGGCCGTGGACGCGCTGCACCGCATGCAACGGCGAGCTCGTCCCGGTCGACAAGCAGGAGATCGAGCGCGAGCTGCAGGCGGGCACCCGCCGCAACTACGACGTCTACGGCCGCTGCGCCGACTGCGGCCAGCTGTACTGGCGCGGCGCGCACGGCGACCGCCTGGAGGAGATCGTCCGCGACGCGACGCGACTGGTCGACGCCCTCCGGGAAAACGGAACCGGACGGACCGGCGCCGCGGTCTGAGGGAGAAGCACGGAGAGGAGTTGGTCGCGATCGATCTCGTGGTGGTGGGTGCGGCGATCCTGTCGGAGGGGCGCCTGCTGGCCGCCCAGCGCGCGGAGCCTCCGCACATGGCGGGCGGCTGGGAACTGCCCGGCGGCAAGGTCGACCCCGGCGAGTCGGACGAGGACGCCCTGGTGCGCGAGTGCCACGAGGAACTCGCCGTGAAGGTCCGCCTCGGCCGCCGCGTCGGCGGCGACTGGCGCCTGAGCGAGCGCAGCCTCCTCCGCGTCTGGACGGCCGAGATCGTCGAAGGCGAACCGCAGGCCCTGGAGCACCTGGAACTCCGCTGGCTCACCCCGTCCGAGCTCTACGACGTCGACTGGCTCCCCGGCGACCGCCCGGTCATAGACCTCCTCGCGGCTCAGGGCCTCAGCTGATCCGGTTTGCGCCTGCGTAGTCGGAGCGTTCGGAGAGTTTGGAGATCTTGACCACGTCGCCGGTCTGGGGGGCGTGCAGGTACTTGCCGTCGCCGAGGTAGATGCCCATGTGGTGGAGGTTGCTGCCGAAGTAGACCAGGTCGCCGGAGCGCAGTGAGCCGCGCGAGACCTTGGTGCCCATGGCGAACAGGTCGCCGGTGTAGTGCGGGAGGCCGGGCTTGCCGACCTGGGTGTAGGCCCAGACGACGAGGCCGGAGCAGTCGAAGCTGTTCGGTCCGGCGGCGGCCCACACGTACGGGGAGCCGAGCTTGGTGAGCGCCTTGCGGGCCATCTTGGCGGGCAGGTCCGAGCCCTTCACGGTGGCCGTGAGCCCGGTGCGCGGGTCGCGCGCGTGGGTTGTGGTCAGCTTGTCGAGGCGCTTCATCACCTCGCCGACCTTGGACTTGGCCGCGTCGCGCGCCTTCTTGGCGTCGTCCCAGGCCTTCTTGAGCTGCGCGCTCTTGGCCTGCGCGGTGCGCTGCGCGGCGTCGGCCTGGTCGATCTGCTTCTTCAGCGCGAGGACGGCGGTGGCCTGGCTCTGCGCGAGGTAGGCGCGGTCGGACAGCCCTTCGGCGGACGCGCCGGAGCCGAAGAGGACGTCGGGGCCGCCGGCCATGTAGTTGGCCGCGGCCAGGCTGCCGAGCCGCTGGCGGGCGGGCTCGGCGAGGGCGCGCAGCCGCGCGGCCTCCTTGGTGGCGTCCTGCTCGGCCTTGCGGGCCTTGCCGAGCTCCACGCGGGCCTTGTTGAACTTCTCCGTGAGGATCTCGGCCTCTTCGTTCAGCGCGTCCAGGCTCTTGCGCAGGCCCTTCTCCGTCGTCGGGGTCGGGCTGGGCGCCGCCGGCGCGGCGGCGAGCCGGGACGGCTGCGCGGCGCGGGCGACGTTCGGCGCGGCGGCGCCGAGGCCGATCAGGAGCAGGGTGGCGGTGGCGGTGGGCATGATGCGACGCCGCCGACGGGAATCCGGAACCAAGCCGGTGTTCTCCTCTCCTCGCACGCCTACCGGGTTAGCTGACGGGTTCGGGCCAGGAGTCGCCCTACGACACGTGTCGATTCACCCCGAGGGTGGTGGGTCCCCGGTTCTCCCGCATCTCGGGAGATTCGGCGTTCCGGCCGCAGTCCCGGGGGAGGGGACTTCGGACGACCGGATCTCGGGAAGATTACAAAGAACGAGCAAAGTTCGCCAATCGGGGCCGGTGTGACCGGCGGTACGAAACGGCTCGGGATGGATGGTACGCACGGCCAAGTAGAATGGGGGACTGCCGCGTGTCTGCGGCGATCCCCGAACTCTCACGCAAGGCGAACCCGCATGCCCATCTCCACGCGCGACGACCTCCGTAACGTCGCGATCGTCGCCCACGTCGACCACGGCAAGACGACGCTGGTCGACGCCATGCTCTGGCAGTCCGGGGCCTTCCGCGAGAACCAGGACGTCGACGACCGCGTGCTCGACTCCAACGACCTGGAGCGCGAGAAGGGGATCACGATCCTCGCGAAGAACACCGCCGTCCTGCACAACGGGCTGACGATCAACATCATCGACACCCCGGGCCACGCCGACTTCGGCGGCGAGGTCGAGCGCGGCCTGTCCATGGTGGACGGCGTCGTCCTGCTGGTGGACGCCAGCGAGGGCCCGCTCCCGCAGACCCGGTTCGTGCTGCGCAAGGCGCTCGCCGCGAAGCTGCCGGTGATCCTGGTCGTGAACAAGACCGACCGCCCCGACGCGCGCATCGACGAGGTCGTGGACGAGACCTACGAGCTGTTCATGGACCTCGACGCCGACGAGGACCAGATCGACTTCCCGATCGTGTACGCCTCCGGCCGCGCCGGGCGGGCCTCGCTCGACAAGCCCGCCGACGGCGCCATGCCCGGCAGCGACGACCTGGAGCCGCTGTTCAAGGTCATCACCGAGACGATCCCGGCGCCGTCCTACGACCCGGACGCCCCGCTCCAGGCGCACGTGACGAACCTGGACGCCTCCAGCTACCTCGGCCGGATCGCGCTGTGCCGGGTGCACGCCGGCACGATCAAGAAGGGCCAGCAGGTCGCCTGGTGCCGGCACGACGGCACCATCGAGCGTGTGAAGATCACCGAGCTGCTGATGACGGAGGCGCTCACCCGCAAGCCCGCGGAGGAGGCCGGCCCCGGCGACATCATCGCGATCGCCGGCATCCCCGACATCATGATCGGCGACACCATCGCCGACCCGGACGACCCGCGCCCGCTGCCGCTGATCACGGTGGACGAGCCGGCGATCTCCATGACGGTCGGCACCAACACCGGGCCGATGGCGGGCCGTGAGAAGGGCACCAAGGTCACCGCCCGGATGGTCAAGGACCGGCTCGACCGCGAGCTGGTCGGCAACGTGTCGATCCGGGTGCTGCCGACCGAGCGCCCCGACGCCTGGGAGGTCCAGGGCCGCGGCGAGCTGGCCCTGGCGATCCTGGTGGAGAACATGCGCCGCGAGGGCTACGAGCTGACCGTCGGCAAGCCGCAGGTCGTCACCCGCGAGATCGACGGCAAGAAGCACGAGCCGGTCGAGCGGCTCACCGTCGACATCCCCGAGGAGCACCTCGGCGCGGTCACGCAGCTGATGGCGGTCCGCAAGGGCCGCATGGAGCACATGACCAACCACGGGACGGGCTGGATCCGGATGGAGTTCCTCGTCCCCGCCCGCGGCCTGATCGGGTTCCGCACCGAGTTCATGACCGAGACGCGCGGCACCGGCATGGCGCACCACGTCTTCGAGGACTACGAGCCCTGGTTCGGCGAGCTGCGCACCCGGCCGTCCGGCTCCCTCGTCGCCGACCGCTCCGGCGCCGCGACCGCCTACGCGATCACGAACCTCCAGGAGCGCGGCACGTTCTTCGTCGGCCCCACCACCGAGGTGTACGAGGGCATGATCGTCGGGGAGAACTCCCGCGCCGACGACATGGACGTCAACATCACCAAGGAGAAGAAGCTCACGAACATGCGGTCGTCCACCGGCGACGAGCTGGAGCGGCTCACCCCGCCCCGCCTCCTGTCGCTGGAGGAGGCCCTGGAGTTCTGCCGCGAGGACGAGTGCGTCGAGGTGACCCCGACCGCCGTCCGCATCCGCAAGGTGGTCCTCGACGCCAAGGAGCGCGAGCGCACGCGCGCCCGCACCAAGCGCGCGGGCTGAGCAGGCAAGCGAAAGAGGCGGCCCCGCGGTTCCGGAGAACCGCGGGGCCGCCTCTTTTCGTCGCGTGCCGCTCAGTTCAGCTGGACGGTGCCCGTCACGTCGGCGGCCAGGCGGAGCTGGTCGCCGTCGCGGAGCGGGGCCTCCACGCCGCGGGGGAGCCGCTCGCCGTTGACGAACGTCCCGTTGGTGGAGCCCTCGTCGCGCACCCACGCCGTGCCGGACGGGTCGAGCCACACGGTCGAGTGGCGCCGCGACACGTTGTCGTACTGGGTGAACGTGGCCGCCACCGGCGACTGGCCCGCGTCGCGGCCGAGCACCAGGTGCTGCCCGACGGAGACCTTGAGCTCGCCCGTCGGGAACTGGACGCGCAGGACCGGCGTGCCCTTCTGCGGCAGCGGGCGCAGGCACGAGTCGCACTGCGCCGCGCCCGGGTTGGTCAGCACCGCCTCGCAGTACGGGCACATGAACGCCGTGCTGTCGGGCGCGGGCGGGCGCTGGCCCTGGTTGTGCTCGTGCGGCAGCAGCGTCGCCTCACGGCCGTGCGGCGGCAGCGGCGGCTGGCCCCCGTGCTGCGGCTGGCCGTGCGGGGGCTGCCCGTGCTGCGGCGGACCACCGTGCTGAGGGTGGCCGCCGTGCTGGGGCTGGCCGCCGTGCTGCGGCTGCCCGTACGGGGGCTGCGGCTGCGGCGGGCCGAACTGGTGGTCGCCCGGCCCGGGCTGCGGCGCGCCGTACTGGTCCTGCGGCTGGTACTGGTCCTGCGGCTGGCCGTACTGCGGCTGCTGGTACTGGTCCTGGGGCGGCTGGTACTGGTCCTGAGGAGGGGACTGGTACTGCTGCTCCGGCCCCGGGGACTGCTGCGGCGCGCCCCACGGATCCTGGGGCGGCTGCTGCTGCGGCATGCCCCACGGGTCGGCCGGCTGCTGCTGCATGGGCGCCTGGCCCCCGTGCTGGGGCTGGCCGCCGTGCTGGGGCTGCCCGTGCGGCGGCTGCCCGTGCTGGGGCTGCCCGTACTGGGGCTGCCCCTGCTGGTCGGCGGGGGGCTGCTGCGGCGGCCCCCACGCGTCCGGCTGCGGCTGCGGCGGGCCCCACGGGTCCTGCGGCTGCGCGGAGGGACCCGGCTGGTGCGGGGCCTGCTGCTGGTACGGGTCGTTCTGCTGCGGCTGGCCGTACTGCGGCTGGCCGTGCTGAGGCTGCCCGTACTGCGGCTGCCCGTGCTGGGGCTGGCCGTACGGCTGGCCGCCCTGCGGCCCCGGCGGCGGGGGGACCCGCTGGTCGTACCCGCCCGGGCCCGGCTGGGGCGCGCCGCCGGCGCGCGCCAGGTTGGCTCCGCAGCTCATGCAGAGCAGATCGCCCGGCTGGACAGGCTCGTCACAGACCGGACAGTTCAAGGTCGCCATGACACATCCCCCGAGCGCACCCCGGCGCGGTCGAGCCTCGACGTGAGGTGCTCCATGTCACCCCGTCGCGGGATCCCGATGTAGTACACCCGCCTTCCCTCCGGCCCTTCGTCCACGGACACCTGTACTCGGGGCCCTCTTCCTTCAGTGTCGCCGACGCCGGCCACTGCCCCGTACCGCTCGCGTCCCAGCTGGGACACCGGCACGACACGCTGGTTGGCCGACCCCCTCCAGAGTAGAGAGCCGTCCCCGGAGTGTCGCCCCCCCGGATTGAGCCGGTCGACGTACGGCCCCGTGATCACGGCGTCGCACATGTCCACGATCTCGCGCGTCACCGCGGCGCGCGAGAGCCGAGAGTAGGCATATCCGCTGTAAACCAATATGTCCAACGCAATCGTCTCACGGCCGCGATCCTCCCGCCACGCGCGGATCCCCCGCACCAGAGCCGCCAGCGCGGCCGGCTGCTGGAAGGGCTCACCGCCCGAGATGGTCACCCCGTCGACCGGTTCCGGCAGGGACGCGAGCCATCCTAGAACCGCGTCGACGGGGATCGCCCGTCCCGGGTCGGCGTCCCACGTGTCGCGGGACAGGCAGCCGTCGCAGTGCAGTGTGCAGCCCTGCGTCCAGATGCCCGCCCGCGTCCCGGGGCCGAGTGTGGTCACCGGGTAGTGCGCCTTGGCGAGCAGCAGCGTCTCGCCGGCGCCGTCTCCGGCCGCAGGGGGCCGACCCGTGCTCACTGGAGGTCCAGATGCACGATGCTGCCCTCGCGCCGGATCCCCGTCACGGTGACCTTCTCGTCAGGGACGAGCTCCCGGTCGAACAGCGCGCGCGCCAGCGGGTTGACGAAGTGCGACTCCAGGGCCATGCCGATGCCGCGCCCGCCCTTGTCGAGCTCCTCCGTGCACCACCGGCGGAGCGTCTCGAGCGCCTCGCCCTTCACGGCCAGGACGAGCCGGTGCTCATCGGTGACCCGGCGGCAGATGTTCGCGAACTGCAGGTCGAAGATCTTGTGCGCGGCCTCGGCGGAGATGAAGTCGAACACCACGATGTTGTCGCCGAACCGGTTGAGCAGCTCCGGCCGGTTCAGCACCTCGGTGAAGTGGTCGGCCACGGCGCCCTTGATGCGCTGCTCCACCTCGTCGTAGGACATCCCGGGTGTGATGTTCTGCACACGCTCGGGCGATCCGAACGGGGAGGCGTCGCGGGCCGTCAGGTCGCGGCCCGGCACGTACATCCCGAGGTTCGAGGTGAAGATCAGGATCGACTCGGAGAAGTGCACGGTGTTGCCGCGGCCGTCGGTGAGGCGGCCGTCCTCCAGGATCTGGAGGAACTTGTCCAGGATCCGGGGGTGCGCCTTCTCGATCTCGTCGAAGAGGATCACCCGGAACGGGTCCTCGCGGACGGCGTTGGTCAGCTCGCCGCCCGCCTCGTGGCCCACGTACCCGGGCGGCGACCCGATCAGCCGGTCGCCGGACCCCTCGCCGGAGAACTCGCTCATGTCGAAGCGCAGGTAGGCCGACTCGTCCCCGAAGACCAGCTCGGTGATCGCCTTCGCCAGCTCGGTCTTGCCGGTGCCGGTCGGGCCGGCGAAGAACAGCACCCCGCGCGGCCGGCTCCCGGACCGGGTCGCCTGCGCGCCCGACAGGCCGAGCACCGCCCGCTTGAGGATGTCGAGGGTCTTGGTGACGGCCTGCGGCTGCCCGATCACCCGTTCGGGGACGCGCTTCTCCCCGTCCAGCACCCGGCGGCGCAGGTGGCCGCGGCTCCACGGGTTGTCGAGTACGCCGAGCTTGTAGGTGCGGACCGCGTCCGGCAGGTCGGCGAGGTCGACGTTGCGCTCCTTCGCCAGCCGGGTCACCTCGATCATCGACTGGAGGGTGAGCCCGTCGGCCTGCTCGGCGAACGCGTCGCAGGCCGCCGCCGCGGCCTCGTCGGCGGAGACGTCGCCGACCCCGAACGCGCGGGCCAGCAGCCGCGCCGTCTCCTGCCGGTCGCCGAGGTGCGGGCGCGGGATCGTGATCTCGCGGATGTTCTCGTTGTCGGCGGTGAGCCACGGCGGCAGGTCGCCGGGCCGCTCCACCAGCCAGACGACCGGGTTGTAGAGCGGCTTCGGCCGCGGCCCGGTCACCCGCACGGGCCGGGCGCTGCGCGACAGCTTCGCGCAGAACCGGAAGAAGTCGCGCTCGGCCGGCTCCAGGTCGGTCGGGGTGCGGGCGATGCGCGACGCCGAGTCGATCACGAACGCGGCGCGGACGTTCTCCTTCGGACGGGCGACCGCGGCCAGGTAGCGGGTCAGCCCCTCCAGCGACGGCTTCTCGTCAGCCTTGATCTTGCCGAGCAGCCGCTCGGCCGCCGCGGCCGCCTCGGCCCCGGCGGCGTCCTCGGGACCGGGGACGATCTGCAGCCCGTCCACCGGGTCGTACACGGCCATGAAGGACGCGCCGCTGGAGCGCAGCGTCTCCCACAGCAGGGCGCGCAGCGGCAGCAGCTGGGCGGGCGCGCCGTCCGCCGCGGGCGAGAGGAAGCTGTCGTACAGGTTGCCCGACAGGACGTACTGGGAGTGCACCGAGAGGGTCGCGTCCAGCTCGCGGATGAAAGGCGGCCAACCCTGCAACCGCCCCCCGAGGGTCGGCGAATCAATGCTCATCTAGCGCGCTCCCCAATCGCTCCGTCCGCGCCTCCGCATCTCACTTGTGACGCTCACGGGAGCGTTCGCGTTGGCCGACACGGCCCCTAGTCTGCCGGTTCCGCGCCGAAACCGGCAGCTCACGGACGCCCGGGTCCAGGCGCCAGCCCACGTCGGAGCGGATCCCCGCGTCGGCGAGCCGCTCGCGGGCGGCCTCGAACGCGTCGCACCACTCGCGCTCGCGCTCGACGTCCAGCCGCCGGTCGTCCTCGCTCTCGGCGGGCCGCTCGCGCACCATCGACGCCCGCACGTGCGCGGCGTCCTCCACGCGCATCCGGACGCTGTGGTCGGGCCAGGCGCCCTTCGTCAGCGTCAGCGTGCCGTCCTCGGCGGTCAGCGTCTCGAACCCCGCCTGGACCTCGTACCCCATGTCCTCGAAGGCGGCGGTGATGGAGTCGAGGACGTACCGGCGCTCGGCCTCGGCCTGCTCGGCCGCCTCGCGCTCGGCCGCGCGGCGGCGCTCCTCCTCGCGCCGCTCCCGGACGCGGTCGTTGGCGTCCTGGATGCGCAGCCGCACCTCCTGCAGGACGCCCTCCGCCTCGTCGGCCGTCGCGACGCCGGCGAGCAGCCGCGCCGCCTCCGCCACCGCGCGCCGCTCCTCCTCGGCCGCGTCGGGCAGCAGCCGCGCCATGATCCGCTCCAGGTCCTCCCGGACGCCGGCGTCCTCCCGCGGGGGCGGCGGGGCGCCCTGCCCGAGGTCGGCCGACAGGCCCCCGGCGGGGACGGCGAAGATCTGCGTGCTGACCTGCGCGGCGAGATGCTCGGACAGGTGCCGCTCGGCCTCGTCCAGGACGGGGTCCGTGGCGGCGCACCAGGCGGTCAGCTCCGCGGGGGACAGTTCGGCCGGGTCGAGGGGCTCGGGCAGCGCCACGTCCGCGCCGATCTTCGTGCGGGTCTCGGCCAGCGCGGCGATGCGGGCGCCCCGCTCCACCACCTCGCGCAGCGCCCGCTCGTGCGTCTCCACCTCGGCCAGCGCCGCCGCCCGCGCCTCCGCCCGCCCGGCGGCGCGCGCCGCCAGCGCCTCGGCCGCACGTCCGGCCAGCCCGGCGCCGCGCCCGAGGACGCGGTTCATGCCGAGACTGAGCACGACCGCCGCGTCCAGGGCGATGTCGGCGTCGATCCCGCTGCTCAAAGGGTGCCTCCGTTCGTCCGCGCCAGCCGCCAGTGATGCAGCCGCACCCCCGCGGCGATCACGTGCGCGGCGGAAACCGCGACCATGACGAGGATCCACAGCATGCTCGCGATCGACGTCAGCGCCCCGATCACGAGGAGGAGCAGCACCACCGGCACCGTCGCGCCGAGCAGGGCGATCGCGCAACCGGTCTGGCAGCCGCGCCGCCCGCCGCGCCGCGCGGCGCCCGACATCGTCTGGGACGCCTGGGACAGCCCGCGGCCGCCCGCCCCGAGGATTCCGGAGAACATCGCCCACGGCCCGTGCGGGAGGTAGTCCGCGCCCTGCGTGCGCGCCACCATCACTTCGGCGCCGCAGTGCACCGCCCACGCCAGCACCGATATGACGGCCAGGACCCCGAACGAGATGCCGGAGGGAGAGGAGCTGTGGAGGCCGACCGACGACGTGCCCTCGTCGCCGCCGCCCCCGCCGAACAGCGACCCGACGACCCAGCTGCCCGCGAGCCAGAACAACAGCAGCGGCACCGTCAGCGCGACCGCCTTCGCCACGGCCGCGCCGCGCCCGGCGAGCCGCCGGCGTTCGAGCTCGGCCCACCGCGCGCGGAGCGCCTCCTCGCGCTGCGCCGCGGCGTGCCGCTCGCGCGTCCGCGACTCGCTCTCCGCGACGGCCTCGGGCGCGGCCCGCGCCACCGCGAGCAGCCGCAGCGGGTCGTCGCCCGCCCCGTCCGCCATCCAGGTGAACCACGGCACCGGCCCGGAGACCGACGCGCGGGCCCGGGCCGCGCTCTCGGCCACCAGCCGGTGGGTCTCCGCCGGACGCGTCGCCAGCGCGAGCAGGGAGAGCAGGACGGTCGGCGGCTCCTCGGCCCCGGCGTCGGGCAGACGCCTCGCGAGGCCCGGCGGCGCGACCTCCTGCTCGCGCAGCCAGCGCGCCAGGTCGTTCCACGCCGCCACGTGGGCGCGCCACTGCTCGTCGACGCGGGCCAGGTCCTCGCCGCCCTCGAACCCGGCGAGCACGTGCAGCAGGCGGTGCTCCCACAGCGCCCGCCCGATCAGGCAGGCGGTGCGGTGGTCGGGATGGCGCTGGTCGCCCGCGAGCGCCGCAAGCCCCGGCAGGTCGCCGGACGCCGTCCGGCGGCCGAGGAAGTGCGGCGGCATCGACGGGTCAAGCCACAGCGCCAGGTGCAGGAGCTTCACGTCCGGCGGCAGCGCCGTCGCCAGGCAGCCGTCGACGAGCGCGATGCGGCTGTCGTCCGGCACTTCGGCGAGCCACTCCCGCAGGCTCCGCCACGCCTCGCCGGACTCGCCGCGGCCGAAGAAGTACTGGGCGGCGTGGTCCCAGTTCTCGACGAGCGCGCGCGCCAGCGCGCGCCGGTCGGAGTAGCGCCGCCCCCGGAACGGCAGCCCGCCGCCGACCTGGACGCTCTCCTCCGCGACCTGCGGAGACCCCCCCTCCAGCCACTGCCGTACCTGCTCGCCCGCCCACCGCTTGCGCGGATCGCGGGTCAGCAGCCCCTGGCACAGCAGCCGCAGGCCCGGGTCGCGGACGTCGTCCGCGCCGACCGGCCGCGTCGCGAGGTGGTCGACCACGACGGTCTCGCTCAGCCCCTGGAACGGCGCCCGGCCCGTCGCCAGCTCCCGGACGATCATGCCGAGCGACCACCAGTCGCGCGCCGGCGACACCTGGCCGGACAGCGACTCCGGCGCCGCGTAGGCCAGCGTCCGCGACGACGAGGCGAACACCACGCTCTGGTCGAGCACCTTGCTCAGCCCGAAGTCGGCGATCGCGAGCCGCACCGGCTCGCGCTCCAGCACGAGGACGTTCTCGGGCTTGAGGTCGCGGTGCACGATCCCCGCCCGGTGCAGCGCCGACAGCCCGGCCGCGAGCTGCGCGGCGATCTCACCGACCGTCCCCTCGGGGAGCGGCCCGTCCATCAGCGCCCGCAGGTTGCCCTCCGGCGCGTACTCGGCGACCTCGTAGTCGCGCCCGTCCGCGTGCCCCGTCTCCAGGATCCTCAGCACGTGCGGCGAGTCGAGCGCGGGCAGCTTCGCCCACACCTCCCGGTCGGCGCGGTACCCGCGGCGGAAGATCTTCGCGACGAACTCCGCGCCGCGCTCGTCCCGCACGAGCATCAGGTCGGACTCGGCGCCCTGCACCGGGAGCTCGGCCACGACCGAGTACCGCTCGCCGAGCACCGCCGGCAGCCGCATCAGCGAATCGCCGGGCGCCGCACCCTCGCGCCGTGTCTCCGCCGCATCCCGCGGCTCCGGCACCCGCGCCTCGCGCCGCGTCGCGCCGGCGTCGCGCCGGGTGTCCCGCGGCGGGGTGCCGCCGCCGGATCCGTTCTCGTCCACCAGCGGCCCCGTCTAGCTCTTGTCCTTGATGACCCGCGGATACTCAGCGATCTTGAACTGGTCGACGAGGACCTTGTCCGCCTTCGTGGTGACCATGTGGTTGAAGTCGAGGTCGAACAGCGCCCCGAACACGCCCTTGCCCGCCGGGTCGCGTGGGGGAGGGGCCCAGCCCTGCTGCCGGTACCGGGGCCCCATCGCGGGGGCGCCGGGGCCCGCCGGACCTTGGTGGCGGGGACCGGGGACCGGGCCGGGAGGCTGCGCACCCGGTGGGGGACCGTAGGGGCCTGGCGCCTGCGGGCGCGAAGGGTGACCGGGTTCTGAAGGGTGCGTCATCACCGTCGTCTCCAGTTAGGGGCGCCTACAGGAAGACTCTAGAGCCTGCCCCCGTCCCAACGGCGGAACGGACGCCGTCGCATCCGGCACGTGGACGGCGAGGACAGGCCGATGTCACCCAGAGGGCGCCACAGCGACGCCGGGCGCGTCCATCGACCGGAACCAGTCCCGCAACTCGGCCCCGTCGAGGAGGGCGGGGGCGTCGGCCCCCACGTCGACCGGTCCGTGCACGTGCCCGGACGCGCCCGCCACGCGGCAGCCGGCGAGCCGGGCATGCGAAAGCGAGGTCGTGCGCTCCGCGGGCCCGAAGGAGCAGTCGCGCAGGTCGGCCCCCCGCAGATCCGCACGGGCGAGGTACACGGCCATCAACTCCGTTTCGCGCAGGTCGGCTTCGCGCATGTCGGTGCGGCTGAGATCGGCCTTTATGAGGTCGCATCCCCGGAACACGGCGCCCCGCGCCTCGCACTCGAAGGCGACCGCGCGGAAGAGCACGGCCGAGGTGAGATCGGCCCCGTTCAGCAGCGCGCCGTTGAGCGTCGCGCGGTTCAGGTTCGCGCCCACGAGCCGCACACCTTCGAGTCCGGCGCCGAAAAGTCCCGCCGAACCCAGATCGAGACCGGACAGATCCGCACCGGAGAAGTCGAGGAAATCGCCCTCCAGAGCGGGCGGAACCCGCAGCGGGCCCCGCCCCGGCGCCTCCGAGTGCACCGCCAGAGCGTCCAGGTACTCCTCGAGCGCCGCGCGTGCGTCCGGCGCGGCGGGCCATGACCGAACTCCGCTGCGCGTGGTCACATAGTCGGCCATCGGAGCGAGATCACCTCCGCCATTCCACTCGGGCGGGCGACCGATCACCGAGGCAAGGCCGCTGACCTGCGGAGCAGCACGCCCGCGGTGGAATACCGGACGGACGAGGCCGCCGCGCGGCTGACGAATGGCCGAGGCCCGCAGCCGGTTTCGGCTGAGCGGCATGCCGCCCGGGGACGAACGGCTCGACGACCAAAGCGAATCGGGCCGGGGTACTGCGCCTGCACCGCCGACCCGTTGCCCGGCGCGCCGTTACGCTGGCCCGGAGCCGGGAGGATGCGGAGCGATGTACGGCTACAGGTGCGACGACTTCGGACTCACCGAGCTGGCCAGTGCTCATTTCGTCTCCTCCTGGTGGTGCCACTACGACACCGGGCTGGACCTTGTCCGGGAGCTCGCGCGGGAGCAGAACGCCGGCGCGAGCCAGGGATACCTTTTCGATGCCGAGCTGCTCGACGCGTCGCCCCTCACCGCCGGGCGCCTGACCTACCTGCTCCCGGCCCCCGGCGACGACCCCGCCGACCAGGCCTGATCAGACGCCCCACCTGCCCCGGAGGCGGGCGGCCGGTATCGCGGACGGGAGGGCGGTCTCCCCGCCCCCGGTGTGAATCGCCGGCGTCCCGATCGCCTCGTTCTGACATCGTCACCAAACCGATACACGAAACGGTTCCCTGGCACTACATCGAATACTTCGCCTCCGCAAGCCCGAACACTCTCCGTGATCGACTCCGAGTAATCAATAGCCGCCCCACCAGCCACTTCAGTTCCGATTATTTTTCAACTATTGACGCCGTAGCGGCGAGGAGGGATCTTGTCCAGGGCCCTGGGACCTAATTGGTGGCCGGTTGTGGACCCCCCGCCCGTCGTTGATCAGCACCCGGCGCTTCGGGAGAATGGCCAGGTGGTGCGGCCTTCGGGGGGTGGATTGGCACGTTCCACTCCTCGGACCGGAGTCGGCGGAGGCATCCTGCGGCCGTCCGCCTCCGGTCGGGAGGATCTCTCGGTCGGCCCATGCCAGAGCCGATGTGTCAAGATTTCTCGAACTTGTCACCTACCGCTGGGAACCTTGGCAATGCACGTGGCATCGAACAATGCGATGCTCCCGGTTTTGACGCCGGCTCCCCCTGCCGGAAGGACTAATCACTTGAGTGGTGACAGCCGTGGTGACTATCGTCAGCGAACCCGTAACCAGGCGAATAAGTCGTCTGTCGTCCGTTTGCCGTTGAGGACGGGAGGGGTCCACCCGGTGAGGCCCGAAGATCACCCGAGGCGCCCGTGACCGCGGTCGTTCTCGTCGGAGACTTTCCCAGCACGGGCATTCTGCAGGCCACGGTGGCGCAGCGGGTGGTCGCGGAGGGCCCCGGCGGCGAGGGCGCGCCCGCCTTCATCGATCACATGGCGCACGCCCTGCGGCAGCGCGGCGCCGTGCTGGTGCTTTATCCGGCCTGGAAGAAGGGCCGCGCGGAGCGCCTGGTCCGCCTGGCGCGCTCCGCCCTGCTCACCGACCGGATCGCCGGGCTGTCGCTGGACGTGCCCCCGCTCGCGCTCTCCCTGATCGCCGATCAGTTGATGTTCGCGTCGGCCTACGCGCGGCCCGGCGTCCTCGCGAGCCTCGGCCACCGGCTCTGCGAGACCGTCCATGCGGGCGCCTGGGTGAACAGCGTGGCGCGCCTGGAGCACATCAAGACCGGGCTCGGGGCGCACGTCTCCTCCTACCTGCCGGGCGGCGGCTTCGCGGTGACAGCGGGCGCGCACCCCGAGGTGCACCGCATTACCGCCTCCAAGCCCGTCCCACAGCTCGCGTCGCGGCCCGTCGACCCGGTACTGCTGCTGGTGGCCGACGCGAACGGCGATGCCGAGTGGCTCCAGAGCAAGATGCGGCCGGTGCTCGCGGCCGTGTCCTCCACCGCGGTGGCACCGCAGCCGATGAGCGCGGAGTACTGGGGAACGAAGAAGTACACCGAGTTCGTCGCGTTCAGCGGCCACCCGCAGGCGCTGCAGAGCCTGCTGGCAGGCTCCCGCTACAGGGCGTGCGGATGGTGCGGCGAACCCATCGCCCTGCCCGAGTGCCCCTTCTGCCTGATGGTGCAGCCGACCGAAGAGGCGTCACCCGCCGGGCACGTTCCTCCGGGACACCACCAGCCGTCCACTCACCCGGTCCAGCCCGCGGAATCCCAGCCGCGGCCTCCCCAGCCCCCGGCCCCTCAGCCTCCCCAGCCCCCGGCGCCTCAGCACCAGGCACCGGCTCCTCAGCAGGCCCAGCCGTCGGCAGCCCCTCCTCAGCCCTCCTGGCCAGAGACTCCGCCGGCTCCCGAGCCCCAGCCTGTCCGGCCTCCTCAGGGCCCACCCGACCATTCGGAGGCGCCGCCGACACGGCCGCAGTACCCGAACCGCTTCGGAGGAGGCTCGCCATCGGCACCCCCGCCGGGTGGGCAGTCTCCATGGGGACGTTCCGAGCGCCCTGATGCCACGCAGGCCGTCTCGCCGGAAGGTGAGGAGCCTCGCGTCCCGGCGCGCAAGGAACCCGTCCTGGCAGCGCCGGTCGAAACGTTTCCGGAAGCGGCGGGTGATACGGACGCGGCCCAGGACTCCGGCTTGGACGGCCCGGAGGACGACCGGACGCGCATCCAGGCGCCCCCGGGTTCCTGGGGCCGGGCACGGCCGTCCGGCACCCATCGGACCGGAGAAGCGGGCGCCTCGGGGGAAACGGCGGAAAGCTCCGAACCCGCCGACACGAACGCGCGTCCAATCCAGACCGAAGACCCCCCCTCCATCAGCACGCTCCTGAACGATGCCGCGCCCCGCCGGGCGGCGGCCCCTGACTCCCCGCCAGAGCGGACGCCCCGGACGACCCCCGACGACGAGTGGCGCACAGGAACCGTCGTCTTCCGTCGGCAGCACCGCCAGTGAAGCCTCCCTGACCCCCTGACCAGAAACGGAGTCCCATGAACCCGCGCCAGCGACGTGGAGTTCTGCTGATGATCCTGGCTGCGCTCGGCGCCGTTGCCGTGTTCATCAGCATCATCGGCTATGTCGGCTCTGTTCGGGCCGAGGTCGGTGTGAAGACCGACGTGCTCCAGCTCAAGCGAGCGGTCCCGGCCTACAGCCCGGTGACCGCGGACGACCTCCAACGCATCCGGGTGCCGAAGAAATGGTCGCCGAACACGATGGTGACCGATGTCGCCCAACTGGAGGGCAAGGTCGCCGCCGCCGACATCCCGGCGGGAGCCTTCCTGCAGGCGGGGATGATCGTCCCGGGCCCGAGCCTGCAGCCCGGCCAGCGCGAGATCGCCATCATGATCGACGCGGAGACGGGCGTGGCGGGCAAGGTCCACGAGGGCATGCCCGTCGACATCTATGCCACCTACCAGTCGCAGAAGGGCAACGCGCAGCAGTCCTGCGCGGCGCGGATCGTCAGGGCGGCCAGGGTCATCCAGATCGGCCAGGAGACCAAGGTCAAGGACGAGAAGAACAGTTCGGTGACGCAGTCGCAGGTGCCCATCACCTTCGCGCTCAGCGCCCAGGACAGCCTGAAGCTCACGCGCGAGGAGAGCTTCGCGGAGAAGATCAGGCTCGCACTCATCGGCGGATCGGGGTCGGGCGTGGACGGCGTCAAGCTTCCCCCGGTCTGCGAGACGCTTCCGGCAAGGTGATATCGGATGACCATCCAAGTGCTCCTCGGCATCGAGGACCGCGAGCTCGCCGCCTCGCTGACCGGGCAGTTCCGCGAGCTGCCTGACATCCAGGTCCTGGCGGTCGAGGCGACGTCCAACCACCTGGCGGGCACGGTCGCGACCGTCCCGCAGCTGGACGTGGTGCTCGTGCACCAGGGGCTCGGGCCGCTGCCGGCCCTCGACCTCATCCGCGACCTCGTCGTCCGGCAGCCCCAGCTCGCCGTCATCCTGATCGCCGACGACGCGACGGCCGAGATGCTCGCGGCGGCGATGGCGGCCGGGGCGCGCGGCGTGATCTCCAACGAGCCGACCCTGTCGGAGCTGCAGAACCGCATCCACCAGGCCGCGGAGTGGTCGCGCACGATGCGCAGCCACTTCGGCTCCACGGACGTCGCCGGGCAGACCGGGCGGCTGGCCAGGCTGGTGACCCTCTGCGGGGCCAAGGGCGGCGTCGGCACGACGACGCTCGCGATCCATCTCGCAATCGCCACGGCCGCCACGGGGCAGAAGGTCTGCCTGGTCGATATGGACCTCCAGAACGGCGACATCCCCGGCTATCTGGACGTCCAGCACCGGCACAGCATCGCCGACCTCGCCGCGGCGGCCGGGGACCTGGACGGGGCGGTGGTGGCCGAGGCGCTGTTCGTCCACCAGTCGGGTCCCCATCTGCTGCTGGCACCCGGGCACGGGGAGGATGCCGAAGAGATCTCGGCGCGCGCCGTGCGGCAGATCCTCACCGTCGTCCGGTCGCGGTACGACGTGGTGATCGTGGACGGCGGGACGCACATCGCCGACGCCAACGCGATGGCGGTCGAGCTCGCCGACGAGGCCGTCATCGTCGCCACCCCGGACGTGCCGGCACTGCGGTCCGCGCGGCGGCTGGCGAGGATGTTCACACGGCTCTCGATCCGCAAGGAGGAGGAGCTGAGCGTCCTGCTCACCCGCCAGGACAAGCGCAACGAGATCCAGCCCGAACTCGCCAAGAAGATGGTCGGCTCCCCGCTGCGGGGCGTGACGGTGCCGGCGGCCTTCCGCGCGCTGGAGGAGGCGGCGAACACCGGTTCGCCCTCCGCGGTCAAGAACTCCGATTTCCGCAAGGCGATCGGCAAGGTCGCCGCGGACCTCGGCCTGGTCGGCGGGGTGGCACCGGCCGCCGGCAACCCGGTGCGCCTGCAGAAGGGCGGCGACCGCGGTGCGGTCGCGGTGGAGTTCGCCGGGCTCCTGCCGCTGATCCTGCTCGTGTTCCTGCTGGTGTGGCAGGTCGTGCTGGTCGGGCTCACCTCCACCTACTCCAGCCACGCGGCGAACGAGGCCGCCCGGGCGGTGGCCGTGATCGGATACGACAAGCGCGACACCCCGGAGGCGAGGGCCAACCGGGAGGAGGTCCGGCGCCGCGCGATCAGCCGCATCAAGGGCGACTGGAAGGACCGCGACCACCTCACGATCAACGTCGTCGACGGCTACGCCGTGGTCACCATCGACACACCCGTCCTGCTGCCGGGGCTCCGCAGCTCGTGGGGCATCCAGACCAAGACCAAGATCGTCGACGAGGGGGAGGGGTGAGGTTCGTGGCCGT
Source organism: Spirillospora sp. NPDC049024 (assembly GCF_040649235.1). Taxonomy (NCBI): domain Bacteria; kingdom Bacillati; phylum Actinomycetota; class Actinomycetes; order Streptosporangiales; family Thermomonosporaceae; genus Spirillospora; species Spirillospora sp. NPDC049024. The sequence continues at coordinate 139,226 of NZ_JBEZFD010000017.1, read as the reverse complement.
GCGCGACACCAGGAGCCGGGGCGAGTCCGGCGCGGTGGCGCTGGAGTACGCGGGTGTGGCGCCCCTCGCCCTCTTCGTCATCTTCCTCGCGTTCCAGGCGTACATCTCCTTCACCAGCGTCTCCCGGGTGGAGAACATCGCCCGCACCGGCGCCCGCGAGGCCAGCCAGCGCTATGACCCGAACCAGTGCGTCAGGTACGCCGAAAGCGTCCGGCCCGCCTGGCTCAACGACTACAAGATCGAGGGCGGGAAGACCCAGGTGGCCGACGGCGACGCGGTCTACTGCCACGTGGAGGCCAAGCTTCCGATCCTGTTCAAGGGGATTCCTCTCGACTACACCGTGAACCGCACCGTCACCATGCCGCTGGGATAGAGATGGCACTCAAGGATCGCCTCGAAGACGACCGGTCGGCCAACGACCGGATGAGCAGGAACACCGTCCAGCACTGGCGGCAGCGGCTGCTGGAGGAGATCAATCTCGACGAGCTGGCGCGGCTGACGATGGCGCAGCGGCGGGCCCGGCTGGAGAAGGTCGTCGGGCTGCTGGTGAGCCGGGAGGGCCCCGTCCTCGCCGCCGGCGAGCGGGCCAACCTGATCCGCCGGGTGGTGGACGAGGCGCTCGGCCTCGGCGTGCTGGAGCCGCTGCTCGCCGACCCCAGCGTCACCGAGATCATGGTGAACGGCCCGGACGCGATCTTCGTGGAGCGGGCCGGCCGGGTGCACAGGCTGGACGGGGGCTTCGCCAGCGAGGACCAGCTCTACCAGACCATCGACCGGATCGTCGCGCAGGTCAACCGGCGGGTGGACGAGTCGAGCCCGATGGTGGACGCCCGCCTGCCCACGGGGGAGCGCGTCAACGTGATCGTGCCGCCGCTGTCGCTCGTCGGGCCGATCCTGACGATCCGGCGCTTCCCGCGCGCGTACTCGATCGAGGAACTGGTCGGCCTGGGGTCGCTGGACCCGTCCACCGGCATGCTGCTCGCCGCGTTCGTGCGGGCCCGCCTCAACATGGTCATCGCGGGCGGTACCGGTACGGGCAAGACGACGATGCTGAACGCGCTGTCGGCGTTCGTCCCGGACCACGAGCGCATCATCACCATCGAGGACTCCGCCGAACTCCAGCTCAAGCAGGAGCACGTCATCCCGCTGGAGTCCCGTCCGGCCAACATCGAGGGCAAGGGCGCGATCACCATCCGCGACCTGGTCCGCAACGCGCTGCGGATGCGCCCCGACCGGATCATCGTCGGTGAGGTCCGCGGCGGCGAGACCCTCGACATGCTCCAGGCGATGAACACCGGTCACGACGGCTCGCTGGTGACGGTGCACGCCAACTCGACCGAGGACACCGTGCACCGCCTCCAGACGCTGGCCAGCATGAGCGACGTCAAGCTGCCGTTCGAGGCGATCCGCGACCAGATCGCCAGCGCCATCGACGTGGTCGTCCAGCTCAGCCGCGGACCGGACGGCTCCCGCCGCATCACCGAGGTGGACGTGGTCGACCCGGCCCGGCGCGACCAGTTCAAGCTGCGCCCCGCGATGCGGTTCAGGCCCGAGCCGGTCGGTCCCGACCGCGAGGTCCGCGGCGTGTTCGAGGCGCTGCCGCTCCCCGAGGCGCTGCTGACCCGGCTGTTCCACGCCGGCGAAAGCGTCCCGCCGATGTACGCGCAGGGCGCCAACGGCACCGCACGGCCTACGGGAGCCGTCGGGTCGAACGGCCACGGACCGCAGGCGAGCCAATGATGCGCATCGACGAACCGACGAGGGAGTGTCCGCGGTGAGCCTTCCGCTACCGGTGATCCTGCTGCTGCTGGTGCTGACGCTGGCACTGGCGGTCTGGGGGATCGGCGACCTGATGATCGGCTGGGGGCAGCGCAACCGCCTGGTCGCCCGGTCCGCCCTGGTCACCGATGAGAAGATGACGGGCCTGCTGGGGCGGTTGGACATCGCCGTCCGCCGCACGGCCCTCGGCAAGGGGCTCGCCCGCCGGCTGGCCGCGTCCGGGATGCGGATCCGGGTCTCCACGTTCCTGCTGCTGATGTCCGCCACCGGCGTCGCCGCGATCTTCTTGATCGGCAAATGGATGGCCCCCCTCTTCGGGGTGGCCGCGGCGGTCGGCGTGGGCTTCGCCTTCCTGTCCTACGTCCGGCGCAGGGAGGAGCGGCGCAAGGAGGAGTTCATCGCGCAGCTCCCGGAGCTGGCGCGCGTGCTGTCGAACGCCACCCACGCCGGGCTCGTCATGCGCACCGCCATCGAGATCGCGGCGGACGAGCTGGCGGACCCGGCGGGCGAGGAACTGCGGCGCACCGCGGACGCGCTCCGGCTCGGCCAGCCGGTGGACGAGGCGCTCCGCGACCTGGGCGAGCGGCTGCCCTCCCGGGAGCTCGGGGTGCTGATCAGCACCCTGGTGGTCTCCGCCCGGGCCGGCGGCTCGCTGGTCACCGCGCTGCGGACGATCGCCACCACGCTGGAGGAGCGCAAGGAGATCCGCCGCGAGGTCAAGACGATCATGGGCGAGGCGGTCGTCACCAACTGGGCGATCGGCCTGCTCGGCATCGCCGGTCTGGCGATGGTCAACGTGATCATGCCTGGTGCGCTGCGGATCATGAGTGGCAAGCCCGTCGGGCAGATCATCCTGGCCGCCGCCGGCGGCCTCTTCATCGCCAGCTTGATCATCATCAGCCGGATGACCCGGATCGACGTGTGAGGTGACCATGGCCATGTACGCCATAGCGGCCGGTGCCGCCCTCTGCGTGCTCGTGGGCGTCCTCGGGCTCGTCCAGCTGACCGCCGACCAGCGGGTCGCCACCTCCGCGGTGCCGCTCGCCCAGAAGCCCGAGAAGAACGACACGTTCGTCCTCGACGCCATCGCCGACCGCCTCGGGCGGCCGTTCACGGGCATGACCATGGAGCTGCTGGGGCCGTGGCGGCCGAAGATCCGCAAGCGGATCGACGCGGCGGGCCGCCCCGGCGGGATGACGGTGGAGACCTACGCCCGCCGGACCGCGGGCTATGCGGTGCTGTTCGGGCTTCTCGGCCTGGGACTGATCGTAAACGGGCACGCGTTCTACGGGATCCTTGCCATGCTGGGTGCCCTGCAGACGGAACTCGTCCTCTACAGCAAGCGAGTCGCGCGGCAGGACAACATCCAGAGTTCGATGCCGGACTTCCTCGACGTCCTCGCGGTGACCGTCAGCGCGGGTCTGAGCTTCCGGCTGGCGCTGGCCCGCGTGGCCGAGAGCATGCCGGGACCGCTGGCGGAGGAGTTCATGGTCGCGCTGCGGCAGATGGAGCTGGGCACTCCCCGGCGCGAGGCGTTCGAGGACCTGCGGAACCGCAACAGCTCCGAGGCGGTGAACCTGTTCGTCACGGCGATCCTGCAGGCGGAGGAGCTCGGCGCTCCCCTCGGGACGGCGCTGGTGGACATCGGCACGGACATGCGGCGTGAGGCGGCGCAGTGGGCCAAGCGCAAGGCCCAGCGGACCACGCCGAAGATCACCGCCATCACGATGTCGATGACGCTCCCCGCACTCATGTTGGTCGTTCTCGGTGCCCTGTTCATCGGGTCCGGAATGGGTGGTGCAAGTGGGATCCTCGGACAGTAGGGGCGAGGTCTTTCCGGAACGCGTCGGGTCGGCGTTCCGGATGCTCATGGAGATCCGGATGCTGATCACCGCGCTGAGCATGCTGCTGCTGCCGCGCGACCAGTTGACGGTCGGTGTGTTCGTGCTGATGTCCGCCATGCTCCTGGAGACGTGGGGGACGGCACGGAAGTGGCGGATCGTCGCTCCCCGCGTCGCGGCCCACCCCTCCCTCTACACGCTCGACATGTGCCTTTCCTTCGCGGTACTGGGCGTGGGCGGTATCGCCGGACCGTACTTCCTGTCCACCGTCGCCACGGCGACCATCGCCGGGCTCCTTTACCGGTGGCAGGGGATGCTGGCCGTGGCCGGCCTCCAGATTCTCGTCTACTACCTCACCTATGTCCTCACCGCCACCGAGGCGGAGGCCGTGACCTTCCAGACGTTGCTCGGGCAGCCTCTCTACTACCCGCTGGCCGGCTTCGTCGGCGTCGCGCTTCGCCGCCTGCTGGACGACTACGCCGCGAAGGAGGCCGCGTTGTGGCAGGCGCAGGTCATCGCGGCGGCTTCGGAGGAGAGGGCCAGGCTCGCCCGTGAGATGCACGATTCCTTGGCGAAGACGCTGCGCGGCATCGCGCTCGCCGCGTCCGCGCTGCCCTTGTGGACGGCGAGGGACCAGGAACGCGCGGCGCAGGAGGCGGAGCAGATCGCGACCGCCGCGGCGGTCGCCTCCCACGAGGCGCGCGATCTGCTCACCGAGCTGCGGGACGACGCCATCGCCCGCCCTCTCCACGAGGCCCTCCGGGAGACGGCGAACCGCTGGGGCGCGTCGACTGGGGTCACCGTGACATGCGACTTCGACGGGCTCGTTGAGCCGGAACTGCGGATGCGCCACGAGATGGTGGCGATCCTTCGGGAGGTTCTGACCAACGTCGAAAGGCACGCGAAGGCCGATGCGGTGAGGGTCGAACTCGTGAAGGAACGGAATGATCTCGTGCTCACTATCGTGGACGACGGCAGGGGCTTCCAGCCCCCGCAGCTGACCGACCTGGCGCGTGAGGGCCATTACGGCCTGATCGGCCTGCACGAGCGCGCGCAGCGCGTGGGCGGGACGGTGATGATCTCGTCCCGGCCCGGGGCCGGGACGACGATCTCGGCCAGGCTTCCCGTGGAGGTGTCCGGCGAGCGCCGGCCGGCGGAGGTGGGCTGACATGGCGAACCCGCGTGTGGTGGTCGTCGATGACAACGTGGTGGTCCGCTCGGGCCTTGCCTCGCTGGTGGAGGCGTCCGGGGCGGAGGTGGTCGGCGAGGCGGGGGACGGGCGGACGGCCATCGAGCTGGTCGACCGGCTCGAACCCGACCTCGTCCTGCTCGACGTGCAGATGCCGCTCATGGACGGGGTGGCCGCGGCCCGGGTCCTGAGCACCAAGACGCGCGTCATCATGCTCACCTACACCGAGGACCCGAAGGTCGTCCGCGCGGCCATCGAGAACGGTGCGGTCGGGTACCTGGTGCACGGCGCCTTCACTCCCGAGGAACTGGCCGCCGCCGTCCACGGCGTGGCGACCGGGGCCAACCCGCTCTCACCCGCGGCGGTCTCGGCGCTCGTCGGCGCGGTTCGAGGCGACTCCCAGTCGGCCGCGGCCAGGCCCGAACCCGGGCCCGAACCCGGGCCCGAGCCCGGGCACGAGCCCGGGCACGAGGAGACGGCGGATCCTCGGAACGCGCGCGAGCGGTTCGCCCCGGCGGCGAGGGGCACCGGCGACTTCGGCCTGTCGGCGCGCGAGGCGGACGTGATGCGGCTCATCGCCCGCGGACGGTCCAACGGCCAGATCGCCCAGCAGTTGTTCCTGGCGGAGAAGACCGTCAAGAACCACGTGAACCGGATTTACGCCAAGCTCGGCGTGACCTCGCGAGCGGCGGCGATCGCACAATGGATAGGCACCTCGGATGAGGTGGACGGATGACGGGGAGGCGGCTCGCGGCCGGAAAGGGCCCGTTGGGTTGGGTCCGTGGACCCGGTCGGGATTGGGTCCGGACGCCGGGTGCAATTGGGCCGCTGGGCCCTGGGGAACGCTATCGCAAATCCCTACTGTTGAGTGTGTCAGGGCGAGCCAGAAACAGCCGGAAGGTATCAGATGAACCCGATGATCCCCCTCTTCGTCACTCTTCAGACCTTCGTTCAGGACCGCGCCGAGCAGCTCAGGGACAAGCGCGACCGGGGTGCCAGCGCGCTGGAGTACGGCGCCCTCATCGTGGTCGCGGCCCTGATCATCGGGATCCTCTACAGTCTCATCGACGGGACGGTCAGGGAGAAGATCTCCACGGCGATCACCGACCTGTTCAACCCGAAGTCGGCCGGCTCCAAGGCGGCCACCTGATCCCGGAGGGCTCCGCGACCGGACCGGCTCAGAGCGATCCGTCAATGCCCGATGGGGAGACCGCAGATCTGCGGTCTCCCCATCGGGCATTGGCGGGTTTCTGTATTTTTTGAGAGGAATCATGGATTATCGCATGTCGGTGAGGAGGCGTGCCGTTCGCTATGTCGCGGTTCCCGCCGCCCTCGCTCTCGCTCTCTCAGGATGCGCCGGCGACGGCAAGCCGGAATCCGGTAAAACGGCATCACCGACGGGCAAGGGAACGCCCGGTGGAGCGCTGCGCCCGATCGCCTCGATGCCTTTGGCGCACAAGGACGGCCCCGCGCACGTAGACCTGCTGGCACTGAGCCGGACGGCCGCGAACACCGTCACCGCCCGATTTAAGATCGTCAACGACGGGAAGAGCCCGCTCGACCTGACGACGGCCCTCAACGAGACCGGCGACTCCCTCGACCCGAACCTGGGCGACGCGCTGGCCGCCAGCGGCATCGGACTCGTCGACGCCGCGAACGAGAAGATCTACTACCCCCTGGCGAAGACCGAGAAGTCGAACAACTGCGTCTGCACGACCCTTCACAACAACCCCGTCAATCCCGGCGGGGCCATCGACGTCTACGCGACCTTCCCGTCGCCCCCCGGAAACGTCCAGAAGGCCACGCTCGTCGTCCCGCTCTCCGTGCCCTTCCAGGACGTCCCGATCACCGGGGACCCGGTCGCGCCGCTGCAAGGGCAGATCGACCCGGCGAAAGTCCAGGTGAGGCAGCCCCGGGTCCTCAACCTGCGGAGCCTCACCGAGGGCACCGAGCAGTCGGTGGACGACGACCCCAACGACCGGTCGGTGCGCCTGTCCGCCGACGTCCTGTTCGCCGTCAACAAGGCCGACCTGACCCCGCGGGCCGAGCAGTTGCTGCAACAGGTGGCCAAACAGATCGACGCGTCGAAGGGCACCACCGTCAAGGTCGACGGCCACGCCGACAACACCGGGAACGACGCGATCAACCAGCCGCTGTCGGAACGCCGCGCGCAGGCCGTCGCCGACCGGCTGAAGAGCCTGGTGACCAGGCAGGGCGTGAGCTACCAGGCCGCGGGCCATGGCTCGAAGGAGCCCGTCGCCACCAACGACACCGCGGAGGGGCGCCGCAAGAACCGGCGGGTCACCGTGCTGTTCGCCCGCCCGCCCGCGCCGGCGCCGCCGCCCGTGAGCGGTGACCCCTACAAGCGCGGCTCCTCGACCGTGCTCGGCTCCGCGACCTTCCAGGCCGCCGCGGCCAAGGGGCTGAAGGTCGAGGTGAACAGCCTCCATCGAGACTCCTCGGGGCTGACGGTCCTGGTGTGGACGCTGCGCAACGAGGGCCAGGGAAGCCCGGACGTCGGGCAGAAGCTGGAGAAGCGCGCCGGTATCCACGGGTCCGATCCGCGGCCGATGCGGCTGGGGAGCACCGGAGGTGCGATGCTGTTCGACGCGGCCAACCAGGTGCGCTACAACTCGCTGAGCACCCAGGCCGGGCCATGCCTCTGCAGTGATGTGGGCCAGGAGGAGGCCAAGAAGGTGGTCGGCCCGGGCGAGAGCATCGTCCTCTGGAATGCCTACAAGCCGCCGGCGAACGCCGCGAACCTCGAACTGCAGGTTCCTTGGGACCAAGCCGCGGACGCCGCGGTGAAGGGCCTCACGATCAGGTAGCCGTGGAGACGAGGGAGACCGCTTCGACGACATCGTGCCGGGCGGACCCGCCGGACGGGCGGGTCCCCTGGTGGCGGAGGCGCCCGCCAGGGCCGCGGATGCCCGGCATGGCCGCGTTGTTCTCCGTCCTTTTCCTCCTCGTCGGGTGGATGCTGGGCTACACCGAACTGAGTGACAACTCGTTCATGGTGCACCTCGCGACAGGCCATTGGATCCTCGACCACTGGGTGCCTCGGGAGGACATCTACTCCTACACCGGCCAGGGAGTGCCGTGGGTGGCACAGTCGTGGCTCGCCGAGGCGGTCTACGCTCTCCTTGACAGGACCGTCGGCCCCGCCGGGATCCAGGTGCTGGACATGGCGGTCGGCGGGCTGATCGCCCTGCTGGCCTACCGCCTGGCGTACCGGCTGCAGCGCGACCGCGGAGCGTCGGCGTTCCTCGTCGTGGCCGCACTGGCACCGGCGGTCTGGCTGTGGGTGGAACGTCCGCTCCTCCCCGGCATCCTCGCGATGCTCGCGCTCGTCTGGCTCGTGGAGATCCCGGATTCGCGCGCCGGACGCCGGCCCCTGCTGTTCCTTCCACCGCTCATGTGGTCGTGGGAGAACGTGCACGGCTCGTTCATGCTGGGATTCGGCTACCTCCTCCTCCACCTGGCGGGCCGATGGCTGGACGGGCATCCGCCGTGGCGGGAGCGGGAGCTGCGGCTGGCGCGCGCCGCCGCCCTGGCGCTCGCGGCCTGCCTCGTCAACCCCTACGGGACCGCGCTGGTCCTCTTCCCGTTCCGGTTGCTGGGAAGGGGCGAGATCCTCGGGCAGCTCGTCGAATGGTCCTCACCGGATTTCCACACGCCGCTCGGCTTCGTCCTCGCGGTCTGGACCGTCCTGGTCGTCGGAGTGCTCGGCCTCGCTCGAACCCGACCGTCCCGCGCCGACGTGCTGGTCCTGGCCTTCGCGACGCTCATCTCACTGTGGTCGATGCGCAACATCGCGCTCACCCCGCTGATCGGCCTGCCGGTCGTCGCCCGCATGCTCCGCAAGGAGGCGCGGCCGGACGAACGAACACGCATCAACCTGGCCATTGCGGTCCTGGGCGTACTCGCCGCGTCGCAATGGACGGTGGCCCACCTTTCCCGGCCGTCCTACAACACCGATACCTATCCCGTCGCCGCGATGAGGCAGATGCGGGACAAGGGGCTCCTGGGAAGCCGTCTGTTCACCACCGATGAGTGGGCCGGCTATGTGATTCACGCTTACTGGCCTACGCAGAAAGTCTTTCTGGACGACCGGTACGACATGTATCCGAAGTCGGTGGTGATCGACTATCTGCAGGCCAGGCAGCAGCCGGAAAGGTGGCGGTACCTGGCGGACAGGTACCGCATCGAGGTCGTCGTCTGGCCGAGCGGTCAAGTGCTCGCGCAGATGCTGCGCGCCGATCCGGAGTGGCGGCTCGTGTACGGGGACGGGAAGGCCGTGGTATTCGCTCGCCGGTAAGGACGCCGGCAGGGCCCGGACCTTGCCGGGAGGGGGCCCCGGGACCCTGTCGGCTCGACATCGGTGCTGTTAGGTTCGCTGACGATGCGGGGAGCGTTGTCCCGCGCTTCGTCCGGCAGAGTGAGAGGCAGAGGCATTTCCGGTGGATACGATCATCGGGGAGAAGGTACGGCGGAACCCTCCGGGCGGCCCAGCCGCGGGGCATTCTCGAATGTCGTCCGCCACCGCCCGTTCGGCCGTCTGCTGGATGGCGATCGGGTTCATGGGCGGCCTCGACCCGCTGGACGACAACTCGTTCCTGACCCATTTGCGGACCGGGAAATGGATCCTCTCCCACGGGGTCCCGCACCAGGACTTTTATTCCTACACGGCCTCGGGCACCCCATGGATCGCCCAGTCCTGGCTGGTGGAGGCCTTCTACGCGTTGATCGACAAGGTGGTCGGCCCCGCGGGGATCCTGATCATGGACGGTGTCGTCAACGCGATCATCGCCCTCCTGGCGTTCCGTCTCGCCGACCGGATGCGCGGCGGGGGCCGGACGGTCCAGCTCGTGCTGCCGGCACTCGCCGCGTCGCTGCATTTCTGGGTCGAGCGTCCACTGATCTTCGGTGTTCTCGCGATGGCCCTGCTGCTGTGGATCGTCGAGGTTCCGGATTCCTGGATCGGGCGGCGACCATACGTCTCTGTCCCCGTGCTCATGTGCTTCTGGGTGAACGTCCATGGATCCTTCGCCCTCGGGTTCGCCTACATCGCGCTCCATCTGCTCGGCCGATGGCTGGACGGGGCCGCGCCGTGGCAGGGCGAGGAACGGCGCCTGCTTCAGGCGGGGGCCCTCGGCGCCGCGGCCTGCCTCATCAATCCCTATGGTTATCGGCTGGTCCTCTTTCCGGTGGGTCTACTGCGCAGGGGGGAAGTGCTGAAGAACGTTCAGGAATGGCAGTCGCCGGACTTCCGGACCACGGTCGGAATCACGTTCGCCATCTGGATCGCGGTTTTCGTGACCGTCCTGGCACTGGGCCATGGAAAGGCCTCCAAAAGGGACCTGATGGTGAGCGTCCCGTTCCTGCTGCTAGGTCTCTGGGCGCTGCGCAACATCGCCGTCGCGCCACTGGTCGGGCTCCCGATCGCCGCGCGCCTGCTCGGCGCTCGCCCGGACTCGGGGGAGCGTCGGCGGATCGCCGACGCGGGCGTCATCGCGGTGGTACTGGCGGCGGTGGCCGTGTTCGCCTCCGCGACGCTCTCGCGACCGGTGTTCGACTTCGGCAACTATCCGGTCCCCGCGATGCGGGCGATCGAGCAGAACGGCCTGCTCGGGCGGCGCCTGTTCACGACGCACCCCTGGAACGCGTACGTGATCCACGAGTACTGGCCCCGGCAGAAGGTCTTCATGGACGACCGCTACGACATGTATCCCGTGGCGTTCAGCAAGCAGTACATGCGGGTCCGGGACGGGAACCCGGAGTGGCGGGCCGTGATGGACCGGTATCGGGTCGACGTCGTGATGTGGGAGACCGATACCCCGCTGACAGCGTCGATCTCGTTGGATCAGGGATGGCGGCAGATCTATCGCGACCCGCAGGCGACGGTCTTCGTCCGGAAGGCCTCGTAGGTCAGGTCCGCTCGAGATCAGGCCCGGTCGAGACGGAAGTCGTCGAACGTCGCCTTGGACGCCGGCTCGAACAGCAGCCGTTTCTCGCGGCCGGCGACGATGCCGAGTTCGCCGGAGCGAAGTGGGGCGGCGCTGTCCGTCGCCGCCGCCACCTGGCGGCCGTCGACGAGCGCCTTGATCTCGACGCCGGTCGCCGAGTCCTCGCAGATCGCGGTGACGCGCGCGCCCGAGTACGCGTTCGCGACCGGGGAAGGCGTCCTCGCGAGGTCGGCGCCGGAGAACTTGTCCCCTTTGCGAATCCGCACGTTCCCGTTCTGCATGAGGAGGACGTCGTAGCGCATGTGACCATCGCTCCGGCAGTACACTCCGGCCTCGTCCGCCGCGTCCGCCGACTGGACGCGCACGGTGACCGTGATCTTCACGTTCGGCGGCGGATCGGACACCGGGGCCTTCACGAGCTGGTGGTACCCCTGGGTGATCTGGGAGATCGCGAAGGTTCCGGCCGTGTACTGCTCGTACTCGCCGTTCTCGTTGCCGGTCAGCCAGCCCGATCGCGGGTTGGAGAAGTCGTCCTTCAGCAGGTCGCCCTCGGCGCCTGCTCCGCTGCCATGGTCCGGCCACAGAAAGGGGGTCAGACCCGCGGCGAGCGCCGCGGCTCCAACGGCGGCGATCACGGCGAGGCGGCGGCGGGACACGCGCATGCCGGGCAGGCGGCGGGTGAGGCCGTCCTTCGTGGGCTCGCTGCGCGGTCCGCCGTTCGGGGCGATCTCGGGGATCGTCGTCCCCACCAGTCCCACGGTCCGCGCCGCGCGTTCGGTGTCGCTCTGCCCGGTCAGCTCCCGAAGCAGCTGCGCCGAAGTGGGACGCGCCGACGGGTCCTTCGCCAGGGCCCGGCCGACGAGCTCGCGCAACGGGGACTCCAGCCCTTCGATGTGCGGTTCGCCGTAGACGGTCTTGTAGAGCACCTCGCCGACGTTCTCACCGTCGAAAGGGAGCCGCCCGGTGCCCGCGTACGCCATGACGCTGCCCCAGGAGAACACGTCCGCGGCGGCGGTGATCGGTTCGTCGATCAGTCCTTCCGGCGCCATGAACGCGGGGGTCCCCATGCTCTGCCCGGCGCGAGTGATGCGGTGATCGGTGCCCAGTCTGCGCGCGATCCCGAAATCGATGACGCGGGGGCCGAAGGGGGACAGCAGGATGTTCTCGGGCTTGAGGTCGCGGTGCACGACCCCGGCGCTGTGGATGGCGGACAGCGCGGTCGCGACGCCGGCGGCCAGTCCTTCGAGGTCGGAGCCGCTCAGCGGACCGTAGGTGGAGACCACGTGCTCCAGAGTCGGGCCCTGGATGTACTCCGTGACCACGTAGAAGGGCTCGCCGTCCATGTTCGCGTCGAGGACGGGTGCCGTACAGAACGGACGGACCTGGCGCGCCGCCGTCACTTCTCGCCGGAAACGCTCGCGGAAGTCGGCGGTTTCAGTCATCTCCCTGTTTATGATCTTGATTGCGACCGAACGGCCGTCCGGAGCCTCGGCGAGATGGACCGTCCCCATTCCGCCCCTGCCCAACTCGCGCGCCAGCCGGTAGGGGCCGACATAGCGCCCGGACATCGCGGTCTCGTCAGTATCCGCCGAAGACATATCGCCGACGGTAGCCAGGCCTGAAGGGCCCGGCAAGTAGCGCCTTGCCTGGGTCCCCGGGCCCAGGGCCGGGCCCATGCCGATCTGCGGGAACGCATTTCGTGCGGGTCCATAGACCCTTGGGGAACTCTGTCCGAAAACCTAGCGTGCAGAACCATGCGTGCCGTGTTCTCGGCCTGGTTCACGGCGAGTGTCCTCGCCGTCATGGCCCTCCTCGCACTGAAGGCGCTCGCTCCCGCGGCCGGACAGGGAGAACCCGTGGACGAGTACGCCCAGGTTCTCCGTGTGCACCTTCCCTGGCTGGTGTTCTGCGTCCTCATGGCCGTCGCCGCCGGCAGTTACGTACGTGACTGGGCCAACGATCTCGGGAGGGTCGTCGCCGCGCTGCCCGTGCCCGTGCTCGGGAGCATCGCCGCGGCCACGGCCGGCATCCCGCTGTCCGACACCCTGCTCGGCGTGATCCTTCATCTGCTGGAGGCGGCCCTCGGCGTCGTGCTCGGACTGGCGCTTTCCAAGACGCTCTCGCAGCGGTGGGCCGCGGAGACCGCCAAGGCCAGGGGGAAAGGCGAATGGCGGAAGAGCCGCTGAGCAGCCGATGAGGGTCTCACCTGGGCCGTCTGCACAGTCCGGGCGAGGCATCCCACCGCGCGAACACCAGGGTCTGCGCGGATGGTGCGGTGAAGAGGCTCCTGCCGGATCCGCCAGTGCCCTGCACAACTCGAGCCTGTCGGTGTACACAGAGGGCGTCACGACGGTCCTATCGGAGGGTTGCTCTGTGCTGGAGGTGTTAGCGCTGCTTGTCGCGGCGGGGTTCATGGTCGGCTGGGTCGCATGCGTGGTGGGGCTCGTCCAGATGTGGGGCACCCGGCGCTGGCCCGCGACGACCTGCGTGGCCGTGGAGATCAGGGAGAAGGCGAAGTACGAGGACGGCCGGCGGTTCCTCGTGTATTCGCCGGTCGTCGAGTTCACCACCCATGACGGCCGCCACGTCCGTGATGTGCTCGGTGACTGGTCTACGGGACTGGTTCTCAAGCTCGGAGAGTCGGCACAGTTGAAGTACAACCCCGCGAAGCCCGAGGACTTCCGGTTGACCGGGTTCAGTAGGAGCGGGGCGAGCACCGGGCTGTTCGTGTTCTTCCTCGCCCCGACGGCGAGCTGCCTCATCCTCTGGTGGTTCCTCTTTAGGTCCTGAGGCCCTGTCGAAAGGGTCGGCCGCGCCCTATGGTCCATGGCCATGACAGGGGGCTTTACTCGGTTACGCCGGGACGGTGGAGCGTCGGCGCTCGAATACGGTGCGGTGATCGGCTGCGGTGCCCTCGTGGTCGCGGTCCTCGCTTATGCCATCTCAGGATCGTTCCGCGGCAGTGTGGAGCCCGCCCTATGCCGCCTCTTCGGCGGGGACTGCAAGCCGCAGGCCCAAAGTCCGCGCCCGCTGGATTGGACGAGATGCAACGTCAGTGACGCGAACCGCTCCATGGGGTTCAACGCCGTGTTCCGCGGCATCCGGGGGGACCTCGGCGGCAAGGACCAGATCGTCACGCAGGTCAATCCCGCCACCGGTGAGAAGACCGCGCAGGTCACGTTGACCGGGAAGAGCGGTCTCGGACTCGAGACAGGCGACCGGGACGACGTCCTCGACCTCGGGAAGCTCAACGACAAGCTCAAGGCCGGCAAGAACGGCAAGGTTGACATGTCCGCCTTCGTCGGCACGAACACCGAGCTGGGCTTCCGGTATGACTTCAACGAGTCCGAAGGCGGCGATCCCTACGGTCGGGCGCAGAACTTCTTGGACTCGCGGCGCGGGGCGTACTGGCAGCGCGTTCTGAGCGGGCTGGGCGGAACTACCGGCGAGGCCACGGAGAACGGCGCTGCCGCAGCGGTGAACGCCATCAGGAAGGGGTGGGCACGGCTGCGCGGCAAGGACACCAAGAACCTCGATAAGGAAGGACTGACCCCCACCGCTGTCACGTTCCGCATCGGGGACGAGGCATCGGCCGGCGCCAAATGGAGCGGTAAGAAGGAGGCCGCCAAGCCGAAGGTCGATCTCGGCCTGGAGGCCGGGTTGGAAGGAAAGGTGGTCGCCTCCGGAGACGTGACCGTAGTCGTCGATGACAAGAAGAACCCCGCCAACAACGGAATGCGGATCTTCACGCAGAAGGTGGCGATCGACGGCAACGGGAAGATCCAGGGCGGGCTCGACCTCAAGAGACTGCTGCCTCGTGAATGGGAGGGCGGTCCCAAGGGGAGTCTGGAGCTCGGCGGGGGCGTCTCCGCGACGCAGACGGTGATATTCGACCGTAACGGGAACCCGGTGCGGTTCACCCTCCAACTCGACAAGGAATGGAAGGCCGGAGGTTCTGTCACCCTGGGGACCAACCAAAGGGCGAATCAGGGTGTGAAGGGCAAGGGCAAGGGCGTGGTCGGGCACAAGACGAGCACGCTGTACAGCCTCGACCTCAAGGACCCGGAGAACCGCGCGGCCTTCGACGGCGTCTTCGTGACGGCCGGAGGAATGGTGGCGCTGCCCAGGCCGCAGTCGCCCAGCGATATCGGTCAGGCCTTCGACCGGTTCGGCCAGGCGTTCGCCCGGCACGGGCAGATCGCGAAGTTCGAGTACGACACCAGCGGGAACACCATCGAGGGCACCGCGGCCACCGACGAGACGGGGTTCAAGAAGAAGGGCTTCGGCGTCGGCAGGTCCGAGGAGAGAACCTGGGCGAAATACCGCTCCGGGAAATACTTCGACAACCAGGCGCCGCAGGCGGGCTGGCTGACGCTCGCGAACTGCCCGCAAGGATGACCAGGAGGCCGGCATGACTTCAAGGGGCAGGAGCCTGGCAGTGGCCGTAGCGGCGATCCTGGCGGCCGTCGCCATGTCAGGTGGTTGCGGCGGCGGGAGCGACGAGGGGAAGGGCGGAGAGCGCGGAGGCGTGAAGTCTCCGGCAACGCAGAGCCCGCAGGCGGGAACGGTGACGGTGGCGACGCTGTCGTTCACGCCGCCCGCCGGGATGACCCGCATCGAGCCGACAGAGCAGGGCGTGACCCTGGAGATGTCGCTCGGAGGGGCCACGGAGAGCCCGGGCCAGTCCGTCCCGCCGCCCGGCGTCCAGGTCTTCCAGGGGGGACGCGATCTCGCCAACGTGAGCGTCAGGCTCGGGCTGATCGAGGCCCGACTCAAGGCCGATGCGGCCGATGCCCAGGTCACCAAACGGGAGGTCGAGATCCCGGGGGCGACCGAGGCCGCGGTGATGGAAACGGTCTACCCGTCGGCCGCGTCCAAGCAGCTCGACATCGTCATCGGAACGGCGGCCGGGCCGCAGTACGACATCCGCTACGGGGGCCTGCAGTCCGCTTTTGACGAGGCGGGCGCCCAGCGGATCGTTACGTCCGCCAGAATCTCCGGGGGCGGCTCGTGATTCCGGTCAAGGCGATCCTCGTAGGCGTCTCGATCGCTTTTCTGGCGACCCTGGTCCTCATCGTCCTTATCGCCTTCGCGCAGGACCCGGAAAGCGAGCCGGGACCCGTGCTCACGGCGCTTTCCTGGGTCCTCGGGGCGGTGGTGCGCGCATGCTCGGGCTATGTCGCCGCGCGGATGAGCGTGCGGACCGGCAGCCGGGGCCTGGTGGTCGGCGCCGGCGCCATAGCCGGCGCCATGGGGTACGCGTTGTTCCTCTCACTGATGGCGACGTTCGCGGCGCTCGGCGGCCACCCCGGCTTCAGCGTCGGAGATGTCGTGGGATTGCCGGTCTGGGCCGCTCAGGCCGCTGTCGGCGGCGTCCTCGCCGTGGTGCTGCACCGAAAGCGCATCGCGACGGAGGCACAGAACGCCACGTGGGCCTACGGCTGACCTCGCCATTTCGCATTGGGTCTCAGGGCCCTGTCCTCCGTTTCGTGTGATCATTAGGATCTTTTCGGGGAAAATACCGATCTCGCGACGATGGGGCGCAGATGCTGCGACGGATCAGATCCGCTGGCCGGTATGGAGGCGACGCGGGGGTCGCCACCTCGGTCCTGGTCATGGGCATGGCGGTGGCCCTGGCCGCGGGCTTTCTGGCATTCGGCCGGATCGCGCAGGCCGGCGACATGCGCAACCAGGCGCAGATCGGCGCGGACGCGGCGGCGCTCGGAACCCTGGCGCCCTTGCGTGACCGGGCCGTCGACCTCCTGATGCAGGGCCTCGAACCGGGGGCCGCGGGCTACTGGCTCGTGGGATCGCCCCCGGAAAGCGCCGCGAAGAAGTACGCGGACGAGAACGACGTGCACACGACGAAGGTTCGGCTGAGCGGCGTGGCCGGCAACACGGCCATGGTGCAGGTCGCCACCGACCGGTGCCAGCTCAAGAACGAGGACGAGCTGACGGCGAAGGACAAGGACGACCTTCGGCACAAGCGGAACCTGTGCACCGACGGTGCCGGCAAGACGGGCATCGGCCGCTCGGGAACCGCGCAGGCGATCGCGAAGATGTTCTCGCCCGACTGCGACATCGAGACAGCGCCCGTCACCGATCCGGAGGCCGGCGGCATCGGGGGGGTCACCAGGATCACCTGCGACGGCGTCCGTGCTTTTCCGAACGGGAACCGGGAGCGCGTCACCAAGCTGTTCAAGATCCGCTTGGTCGACAAAGAGGACCCGATCGAGTACAACGGCCAGCCGGACGGGTTCGGAGGGCCGTCCGGCGGCGGGGGCGTGGTCGCCTCCAAGTGCGCCAAGGACGGGTCGAAGCCGGCCGAGAACCTCAGTTTCGGTGGAGCCGTCGTCGCGTGGGCACTGTGCTGGCTTGGAACTCCGTACGCGTGGGGCGGCGGGAACTACAGCGGGCCCACTCGCGGCATCTGCTGTTCCCCAGGCGGTTATGACGGGCGCCTGTATTTCGGCTTCGACTGCAGCGGCCTGACGCTCTACGCCGTCTACCAGGCGTCAAAGGGGCGGATCGCCCTGGGCCACTACACCGGTAACCAGATCGCCGATAAGCGTGGACAATCTGTGCCCCCGAACCAACTCCAGGCTGGTGACCTGCTCTTCTTCGGCTTGCCGACGCCCCATCACGTGGCCATCTACTACGGGGACAACAAGATGGTCGAGGCCCCGCAGACCGGCGATGTCGTCAAGATATCCCCCTTGCGCCACGTGGACGCCGCCCGCAGATTCGGCTGAGGACGGGCCCGGGACCACCGGTCACCCCGCAGCGCCACCTTCCGGCTCGGCGGGGTGACCGCCCGCCCGGTTCGGCGGAGCTGAGAGGCGGCCGGTGGGAGCGCCCCGCCGGTACGCGGGCCAGAGGTCAGGGGCGGCGGACGGCCACGAAGGTGTCGGGGGCCAAGGTCGTGATCTGGAAGGCGGCCGGGTCGAACTGGGCCGGGCGGAAGAGAAGCGTCCCCGGCACGCGCAGCCCCTTCCAGACGAGCTGGCCGCCCTTGCTGCGGAGCACGAACACATTGATCGGGCCGAACTCGGTATGCCGCGTCGCGTCCGCGAACGCCGCCGGGTCGGTGATGAGGGAGAGCCGTTCGAGTTCCTCGTAGCGGTCGTCCCAGCGGATGGGGCCCTGGGCGCCCGTCCGGTCCACGCCCATGAAGCCCTGCCAGGGCAGGAAGGCGAACAGCTGCTCGTCGTAGGACAGCACGCGGGGACGGCTGTCGGCAGGCCTGGTCGATCGCACCAGGCTCTCGATCTTCGCGACCGGCAGGTAGTCCCAGTCTTCGATCCCGATGTCCGCGGCCAATGCCAGGGGGTCGCCCGTGCCGGGGTGGCTCCTCGGGAGACCGCCGTCCGGTAGCCGCTGGTAGTGCGCCAGGGCGGCGAGCGAACGTCCCGTCGCATCGGAGCCGGAGGCGGCTCCGCCCGATACGGGCATCCACGTGAACGCGTAGCCCACGCCGGCCAACAGCAGCAGCGACGCCGTCCCGAAGACCCCCGTACCCGCGACGAACGACCCGCGCATTCGTCGGGCCAGCCATCCGGTGAGGTGCGGCATGGCCGCCACGACGCTCAGCACCGCCCCCGAGACCAGGCAGAGTTCGATCAGCGGCCTCGTGTAGTAGTAGAGCCCGCTGTGACCTGTCGTGCTCCATCGGATCATGTTGACGGCCCGGTAGGCGTAGCAGCCGCCCAGGATCGCCAGCAGGGGAGGTGCCCACCACTGTCGCCGGACGTACCGGAGGAGCCCGAAGAGCCCGGCGAGTTCGACGAGAGCGATCGGGCGGACCTCCAGGAACGGGAACGGCTGCTCCGAGATCCTCGCGCTCTCGTAGGTGTCACCGACCTGCTGCCCTCCACCGAGCATCGCAGCCGCATAGGGCACGGTGTACCAGGCGGTGGCAACGGCCACCACCGCCGCGACCCGCGCGAGGTAGCCCAGATAGGCGGACCGGTCGGGCTCCCCGCGCCAGGTCCACCAGCACAAGGGGATCAGGCCGGCCGCGGAGAAGACCACCCAGGCGTGGTAGGTGAGGCAGAGCGCGGCGGTGACCAGGCCGGCGGCAAGCCAGTGCGGCCGGCCTTGTGGCGGGCGCGCGACCACCAGGAGCACGAGCGGGACGAAGGCTGCCAGCGCCAGGACCTCGTGCGGCTTGGAGGGCACGCCGAAGACGAACAGCTGGCCGCAGCTGAGCAGCAGGGCCGGGACGGGCGTGGCCAGCCGGCACCACAGCGCGAAGCCCACCACGACCGAGGCCGAGACCAGCAGGGCCTCCGCGGTTCCGAGAAGCCGCCATGCGGGCGTGTCCGTGAGGGCGGCGACCTTGCCGACCAGGAACGGGAAGAGCGGTGGATACTCCGAAGGGGCCCCTACGATGCCGTCATTGGTCGCCCAGGAATGCGTGTAGCGGACGGCCATGGCCGTGATGCGCCCCGTGTCCCCATGCACGCCGCCGTAACCGAAGGGCGTGCCCGCGAGCGCCACACGGATCGTCAGAGCCATGATGGACGCGAACACCCCTGCGGCGACCGCCACGAGCACCGGTCCGCGGTGGCGCAGCGCGATGCCGGACAGGATGAGGGCGGCCGCGGCGGTCACCCGCAGCGGGAACTGGGCGCCTTCGGGCGCGAACGGTGACAGGTTCAGCAGCGAGGGCGCCGCGAAGGCGGCCGGGAGTGAGACCAGCCAGGTCGCCAGCGCCACGAGGCCGGGATAGCGCGACAGGCGGCTCATGCTGCGGACCCCGTCGGAGGCGTCAGCGGACCGGTCGGCGCCGACCGGTCCGGAGTCCCGAGGCTCCTCAGTGCGGTTGACGGCCTTCTCGTGCGGCATGCAGCCATCCAACCGTGATCCGAGCGAGTCCAACTGGGCCCGCAGGCCCAACCTCGGCCCCAATGTGGCGACGCGCGGGCCTGCGGGCCCTGGGTGCGTCTGGAGTCCTCCGGGTACCGTCGCTCATCATGAGCGTCGACCGGGAGTCCGCTGCCCGCAAGGCCACGGTCCCGCCCTCGGGCCGGCGGGGGCGCCTGGTCCAGGCGCGGACGAGCGGCGTCCTGGCGCACAGTGCGACCCGCTACCTGGTCATCGGCGGGCTGAGCTTCGCGGTCGACTTCGGCGTGCTGTTCGCCGCGCACGGGGTGTTGGGAGTCCGCCTGCCGGTCGCCACGGTCCTGGCGTTCCTGGTGGCCTTCACTGTGAACTTCGGTCTGAACCGGCTCTGGTCGTTCGGCAGCCGTTCGCCGGTCGGTCGGCAGTTGGTCCGGTACGTGAGCCTCGTCGCCGTCAACACCGTGCTGACGGCCCTGGTGGTCTCCGGGCTGGCGGCCCTCGGCGTGCAGTATCTCGTGGCCAAGGCGATCGTGACCGCCGGCTTGGTCATGCTCAACTACGCGGCCTATCGGGCGTGGGTGTTTCGCTGACGTCCCGAACGTCCGAGGGGTCGGCATCGAAGGAACCGGAATCGAGGATCTCGGACTCGGCGGCCTTCCCACGAAGGCGCCGCCGTCGTCCGATGTAGGCCGCGCCCAGAGTGACTGAGAGGCCCGCGAGTCCGAGCGCCGTTCCGGCGAACAGGCCAGGAGGCGTGTAGCCGCAGGAGAGACGGCCGGACGAGCCGTCGACCGGAACGGCGATGAGGCCGTCGTGACTGCGGGGCCGCCGTGCGGGGCCGTCGCCGATGGAGCATTTCCAGCCGTCGACGAGAGGAACGGATACCACGGCGACGCCTGGTCGGCCGCGCGGGATCTCCGCCTCGATCCTGTGGCCGGAGACCCGCACCCGCCGGGCCCCGCCCGACCGCAGCCGTTCGACCGCCGCCCGCAGCAGCGCGGGGTCCGCGCAGCCGACGACCGGAGCGGGAGCGGCCTCCGCCCCGGCCCGGATTGTGATCTTCAAGGTTCCGCCGACGGGAACGGTGCCGAAGGAGACCATTCCGGGGCCGCTGCGATCCCGGAACCTCCCGCCGGGCGGCTTGGGCGTCCAGCCGGCGACGCTGGATCCGGGGCTGCAGGACACCGTCGCCTCGTAGCGGGCACGCCCCCTGGCATCCGAGGGAATGTGCGGCCTGCCTCCGGGCGACGTCATCTCGGGTGCGCCGCCGACGGGCGCCCATCTGACCTTCGGATAGCGGTAGACCTCCGACCCCAGCACGGCCTCCTGGACCCGGAACGGGTCGGCGCCCGCCGGGAGCGGCCGCGTGGCCGACCGGAGGGTCACCAGCGGCGCCGCCGCACGGCGGGAGGGGGCCGGCCGCCCCTTGGAATCCGTGGCCTGGGCACCCACCGCGAATATGGCGTCGAGCACCGGATTGTCGGCGGGCAGGATCTGCCGCCCCCATCTGTCGTAGGGGTAGCCCAGGTCGATCAGGGTCCGGGACGTGTCGAGGGGGAGGACGCTGCTGTAGTAGCCGGCGCCCTGCCCGCCGAGGAGCATGGGGTCGTTGGCGGTGAGCCCCGGACCTCCCGGCTCCGTCCGGTAGCGGGGGAACCCGTCCACCGAACGGATCGCCTGCACCCGCTCCTCGTGCGAGGAGTTCCACGGCGCGGTGAACTCGAACCGCTGCGCCCGTCGCTGGTCGATGAACACGGCGGTCACCGTCTGCTCGAGGAGCATGAAGGCGGTCAGGCCCACCGCGGCGGTGACGAGGGCCGTCCTGGCCCTTCGGTCGTCTGGGCGACGAGCCGACCAACGGGCCGCTCCCACCGCGGCCGCGGCCGCCAGCGCTCCCGCGATCAGCAGCGCCGGGGCATGTCGGGAGGCCAGCGGGCTCACCAGCGCCAGGAGGAGCATTACGAGATGGAAGGCCGAGGCGCAGAGAACCGACCGCCGTCCGGGCCGTCCGCGGGTCACGCCGATCCAGCCCACGATGACCAGCGCAGCGCACAGCACGAACGCCTCGCGGTACGGGCTCCCATCGGGAGCGTCGAAACCGTTCCAGACGTACTGTCCCGGTCGCTGGAAGGACAGGGCGAGCAGCAGCGGCAGCGACGACCAGACCACTCGCGAGCGCCGGGGGATCGCCCGGTCGAACGGGAAGACGGAGACCGCCAGCAGCACGAGCGTTCCGACACAGATGCTCGGGCTCTGGCCCACGCCTTCGGAGGCGGGCAGGAGACGGGCCAGGAAGACCACGGGCGAGACGTCGAACGAGTGCCCGGTCGTCGGCGGGGCGTGCCCGGCGGCGATGAAGGTCGGTACGAAGAGCGGCATCGCCAGCGCCAGGCCGCATGCCGCCGACGCCGCGTACCGGGCCCCGGCCGCCAGCCGGTCGCGGGACGACATCTCCACGGTCAGGAAGCGCGCGAGGACGATCGCCGCGGCGCCGAGCGTCGCCATGTAGGCCGTGTAGAAATTGGCATACCAGGCCGCGGCGACGATGAGGACTCCGAGAGTCCAACGGCGGCGCTGCAGAGTCCACTCCCCGACCAGGCACAGCAGCGGGAGGAAGACCAGGCCGTCGAGCCACTGGGGAACGTATGCCGCGTCGTCCACGGCCCAGGCGCACAGGCCGTACGCCGAGCCGAAGAGGCCGAGCTGCCAGCGGGGGCCGCGCGGGGTGACCGCGTTCAGGTAGACGGTCATCGTCACCGAAGCCAGGGCCATCTTGGCGACGGTGATGACGAACATCGCCAGATCGATGCGCTCCGGCGGGAACAACGCGGTCAGGGGGGCGAGCGGACTGGCCAGATAGAGATGGAAATCGGGGAGGAAGGGGACGCCCATCCCGCTGTTCCAGTTGAAGAACAGGTCGCCGTCGGCGGTTCCCCGCAGTATGGCCGCCAGATGGGCGTGCATTGGGCCGAACTGGTTTCCAAGGTCGTTCAGATTGCGCGATCCGCCGCCGAACGGTGTCGTTCCCCGCAGGGCGCCCGACAGGCAGAACACCCCGATGGTCATGGCGGCGGCGAGGGTCTTCGCCCCGGGAGTGATCCACCGGAACCGCTCGGGCGGGGCAGGTCTCACCGGGACCGGTCCAGGCCGCACGCGCGGCATCTCTCGGCCGCCGGTCGGGAAGGGGCGCCCTGCGGAGTGCCGCTCGGCGCGCCGTCCCCCGTGGCCGTCGATGCCTCCTTCACCAGGTAGTGCGGCCGCTGTTTCGTCTCGTAGTAGATGCGCCCGATGTATTCGCCGATGATTCCGAGAAGGGTGATCTGGATACCGCCGAGCCCGACGACCGCCGCTATCGTCGTCACATATCCGGGAACGTCGATTCCGCTGACGGAGGCGCGGAAGATGATCCAGACCATGTAGCCGATGGCGATCATGGTGAGCATCGCGCCGGAGTAGACGGCCAGTCGAAGGGGCTTGTTGTTGAACGAGATCGTTCCGTCAAGAGCGTAGTTGACCAGTTGCCGGAACGTCCATTTGCTCCGGCCGTTCGCCCGGCCGACATTGCGGTACTCGACCACCGCGCTGTCGAAGCCCATCCAGGAGAACAGGCCCTTGGAGAAGCGGTTGCGCTCGGGGAACTGGAGGACCGCCTCGACCGCCCTGCGCGACAGCAGCCGGAAGTCGCCCGCACCGTTGACCAGCCGCACGTCGACCCACTTGTTGACCAGCCAGTAGAACACCGAGGTCAGCGCGGTCCGGGCGGCGCGGTCGCCGTCGCGGTCGCGGCGGGCGATCACTTGGTCGAAACCCTGCCGGTGCAGGGCCAGCAGCTTGCCGATGAGCTCGGGCGGATGCTGCAGGTCCGCGTCCATGATGATCACGGCGTCGCCGCAGGCGTGGCGGAGGCCGGCCAGCATGGCCGACTCCTTGCCGAAGTTGCGGCTGAAGGAGAGGAAGCGCACTCGGTCGTCGCGCTCCGCCAGGCCGCGGAGCCGGGGGAGGGTGCCGTCCGTGCTCCCGTCGTCGACGAAGAGGAACTCGACTTCTTCTTCGAATGCCGCGGTCTCTTCGCTGAGCGAGGTGAAGAGGGGAGGAATGGTCTCTTCCTCGTTGTAGCAGGGCACGATGATGGAAAGGATCAAGGTTCCACCTCTGTCGTGCGGAAGGAGGCCCGTCGCCGGGCATGTGAAGCACGGCGAGTCGGCATCAGGGTCAAATCTAGCGGTTGGCGCGAGGACGGGACAGGTCTCGACCGTGCACGCGGAAAAACGGGTCTCAGGGCCTTGCCTCCGGGAGAGTTATGGCAGCCGGCCATTGGGTCCGTGGGCCCATTTGAGGCACCGCCCAGACCCATTTCCGCGCCGGGCCCTGTCGGAGTCGCCGACTCGGATGCTAGGCATATCACACATGCACGAATGACCCTTGAGGGCCGGGGCTGGGATGAAGATGCGGCGCCCCGACGGGAGACGAGGCCATCGGCCACGTCCACCAGTCCGGACCAGGGGGTCCTGGGGGTGGTGACCGCATGTACAAGGACCTGACCATCGCTGCCGTCGTCCCGGCCCACAACGAGGAAGCCCTGATCGAGAAAACGATCAAAGGGATGCCCGAGCTGGTCGATCACATCGTCGTGGTCGACGACGCCTCGACGGACGAGACGGCCCGGCGGGCGGCCGCCGTCGGCGATCCCAGGGTCCGCCTGCTCCGGCACGAGCGGAACACCGGGGTGGGCGGCGCCATCGTCGACGGCCACCGCGCGGCCCTGGAGCTGGGCGCCGACGTGAACGTGGTCATGGCCGGTGACGCGCAGATGGATCCCGACTACCTGCCGGCTCTGCTCGATCCCATCGCCGAAGACGGATACGGGTTCACGAAGGCCAACCGGTTCTTCGCCCGTGCGGCGCTGGCCGGGATGCCGCTGAACCGCCTGCTCGGCAGTACGGTGCTGTCCTTCGCCACCAAGCTGGCCAGCGGTTACTGGAACCTCTTCGATCCGCAGAACGGGTACACCGCGGTGACGCGCGAGGCGTTGTCGCGGATCGACCTGGCACGGGTCTCCCGCGGTTACGCGTTCGAGAACGACCTGCTCATCTGGTTGAACATCGCCGGAGTGCGGGCCAAGGACGTGCCGGTGCCGGCCAGCTACGGCGAGGAGATCTCCGGCATGCGCCTGCACAAGGTGGTCCCGCAGATCGGGCGGCTTCTCGTGTGCGGGTTCTGGCGGCGCATCATGCGCAAGTACGTGGTGCCGTCCTTCTCTCCCGTCGCCCTCATGCTGTTCACCGGCCTGCTGCTCTGCGCGGTCGGAACGCTGATCGGGATCTGGGTCACCCTGCACAGCCTGGGGACGGCCACGGCCAGCGCGGGCAGCGTGCTGCTGGCCGTCGGCCCGCTGCTGGTGGGGATCAACATGCTGGTCCACGCGCTCACCCTGGACATCCAGGCGACGCCCGATTGACGGGCCTATCGTCCGCCGATCAGGCGCGAGGCGTCGTCGCCGATCAGGAGAGAAGCGCGCTCGCGATCAGTACGTGTAGCCGCTTTGGGGAGTGCGACGCGCACGCAGGCGGGCGACGAGCCACCAGGTGGCGATCGCTCCTATGAGTCCCCCTGCCGCACCGGCTGCGGTGCTCTGCACGGGAGAGCCCTGGACGACGCCCACGACGATACCGAGGAGCGTCGCAAGGCCGGGGATGAGGAGCACGGCGAGGGCGTGCCGGCCGGCGTTCGCGCGCTGCGGGAGAGGATGAAGGAGCGCGCCGGCGAGGGCCATCAGGGCGAACACGACCAGGGTCGGCAGCGCGGTCCACAGGAGTGCGCCCGTGACCGACTTCAGGTCGTCGTCGGAGACGGCCGCGCTGATGGCGAGGCCGGTGGTGATGACGCTGCCGAGGACGAAGACCACGATGGCCCCGGTCCACGCTTTCAGAAGATCCATGTCCGTCTCTGCCGTTCTGCCTCGGGGCCGTTCTGGGTCAGGCCTTCACCGCGATGCTGTGCAGGATCTGGTCCACCAGTGCCGGGGTGAGCCTGCTCTGCAGCCCGGTGAGCCGCACGACGGCCGCCTTGCGCTGGTGGATGACCAGGGCGATGTCGACGTTCGTGACGGGCGCGCCTGCGGCGGCCCCGGCGACGGCCTGGGGGTTGGGGTAGGAGTAGTCGATGCGGACCGCCTCGTCGGCGCCTGGGATGTCCACCTTCTGGTTGGGGCCGCGCCGGACCCCGCTCAGCTGGGTCTGGATGAGGATGTCCAGGGACTCGGCGACCAGCTTGGCGTTCGGGATCTGCGGCACGCTGGTGATCACGCCCACCCGGGCCTCGATGTCGCCGCCCGCGGCGAGCTCGGCCAGGAACGTCCACCCTTTCGGCGGTGTGGCCGGCTTCCAGCCGGGCGGGTAGGCGAGGCTGACCGCGTCCGAGGACGCCTGAGCGAATCCCGGGGGGATGCGCGCCTGCGCCTTGCTGGAAGGGGAGGCCGAGGCCTTGCCGGAGTCCTTCTCGCCACCGAGGCACCCGGCCGCGGTCGCCGCGAGAAGGAGTGACAGGGCCGCGGCCCACCACCGCCGCGTGCCGGCGTCCGGACCAGAACCCGAGTTCATCCGTCTCCCCTTCCTAGGGTCGTTTCCCGGTGACGCCGTCCCCGCGGACCCGGTCTCCGGAGACGGCGATCGTCACAGGCCGGCCGCGTTGGCCGCCGCCACGGCGATGCCGATGGCCATGCCCAGCGGTCCTATCGCGAACAGCTGCAGGTAGTGCACGCCGAGGCGTTCGGCGGTGTCCTCGGGGCGGGCGGGGTCGTAGATCACGGTCACGGGCTTCCCCGGTTTGGGGCCGGGAAAGGAGTACAGGGAGCTGGAGGCCTCGACGGGCCGCCCCTGCAAGGTGGTGAACCGGAACCGCCCCACCCGGCTCGTGGTGCTCGGACCGCCGGGGCCCATCACCTCGTCCCGCCCGACGAAGACGCCGTTCGCACGGAGCATCCGGCGCTGCAGGCGCAGCCGCGTCACCAGTTCGTAGAGGCCGCCGCAGAAGACCGCGACCCCGAGGAGCACGCCGATCAGATGGCCCATTGATCTCTCCTACCGTGGGGGTCGGCGGGCGGCCGCCGCGCGTCAGCGGCACTCCTTGAAATCCTTCCACTCTCTCGTGCCCCCGGGGCCCTGGGCGCCCAGATACTGCGCGTCGGTGACCTGCCGGTTGGAGTTGGAGATGGCGACGTTGCCGCCCAGCTTGAGGCCCAGTTTGACGCTCGCCCCATACGAGGCGTCGGACTGGTCGTAGTCGTAGTTCACCCTGGAGGTCTTGCCCTTGTCGTATAGCAGCTTCTGCAGCGGGTGGGCGTTCGGCCCCGGCGGCTCGGTCGGGGCCATGTCGTCCCACGTGAGGCTGAGCACCTGACCGCCCGGACCGCCGGTGTTGAACGGGTTGAGCAGGTAGTCGGTCAGGGTCGAGCGCTCGGCGTCGGTGTTGATCGGCAGGGTCGTGGTGATCGTGGTGGCCTTGCCGTTCAGGATGTGGACCTGGGTGAACGAGACACTCTTGATCTTGCCGTCCTTGCCCTTGGTGACGGTCATCGAACCGGTGGCGTTCGCCCTGCCCTGTGCCCCGGGGAACAGGTGGTTCTCGCCGTAGTTGGCCTCGCCGGACAGGATGAAGGTCATGGAGCTGTCGCCGGTCTTCTTGTTGTCCTCGTAGATGACCTTCTCGGTGCCGTTGATGCCGACGTAGGCGTTCAGGTTGGGAGTGATCCCGTTGCTGCCGCGGGAGTCGGGGATCTTGTCCTTCCAGTCCTCCTTGCGGTGCTTGCCCTTGTACTCGGGCTTGTCCTTGGGGCCGATGCCGAGACCGGCGGTGAGGGAGCCGCTCACGTCGAGCTGGCCCTCGTATCGCTTGATGTCCGACTCCGGGATGTCGGGGCCGGCGAAGTAGTCGTAGATGTTGCCGCCGACCTGGCCGAGCAGTCCGCCGTTCTCCTTGACGGCGTCGATGGAGTACTGCTCCTTGATGTCGCCCATGAACTTGTTGGCGTTCTTCTCGGCGTCCGGTCCCGTGAACACCCAGCCGTCGCCCGCGCCGACCTTCAGCTTGGCGTCCACGCTGGCGTCCGCCCCGAGGTTGAGGGCCTTCCCGAAGTTGATGCCGACTCCGACTCCGGTACCCACACCGCCGTTGACGCCCTTGATGGCGACGACCCGGACCTCCTTCTTGCCGTCGGGGCCGATCGTGGTGAACTTCAGGAACCCGTAGTCGCGGCCGATGGAGAAGATCGCCACATCGACGGAGCCGCCGTAGCTTTCGCTGCTCAGGGTCGATGTGCAGCTCGGTTTGAGTGCCTTGTCGTTTCGCGACTCGCACTGGCTGTCGTCCGCGGAGAACAACTTGCAGAGCGCGTACTCGACATCGGCCCCGAACGTGCCGGGCGAGACCACGGCGAACAGGATGCCCATCACCAGCGCCCCGACCATGATGAGCGCGGCGTACTCCTTGGCGCTCGCACCGGTGTCGGAACGTCGCTCACGCGGGAGTGCCACCGCTGCCACCCTTTCACCGAAGAAGATTCAGCCGAGAGGGTGCGAACGTATGATGGCGCCCGCCGAAGAGGCCAGGGTGCGGAGACCTAAACAAAGGCCCGGTTCGGACCCAACGCGACCGCTCGTGAAGGGGGCGGGCCGAGATCTGCCCTCCGCTCGTTTCCAGCGTTGTCCAGATGCTCGGTGGACATCATGGGCCGGGCGGACGCATACCTTGCATCGATCCAATGATGTCCAGACGCTGGGCCTTTCTTCCCCTTGAGGGCGCGCCGTCGTCCGGGCGGCCGCCGCCCGAAGGAGGTCACGGAGTAGGGCGTCCATGCCGCATCGGCGTCTCGCCTGATTGGGCCCCGGGGCCCATGCGCCGAAGAAGAGGCGACGGATTGAATGGCGTAGGGCGTCCCGCCGCGGACGCCCGTCCGGTTAGGGTGCCGGGGGCGAAGAAGAGACCGGATCGGGGCGAGGTTCGATGGTCGCGTTCGTGTTGGTGCCCGTCGGGATCGTCGTCGGCCTGCTGCTGGCGCCGATGGCGAAGCCCTATGTCGGGGACGTGCCGCGCCGCCGCCGCATCCTGATGGGTCTGGTCACGGGGACGCTCTTCGGCGTCTTCGGCTGGAGGGTCGGCCTTGATCCGGTCCTGCCGGCGCTGCTCTACCTGGCCGCCGTCGGCACGTTGCTCGGATTCATCGACGTCGGGGTCAAGCGCCTGCCGGACCGGTTCACGCTCCCGTCCTACGGTGTCGCGGCGGCACTGCTGGCGGCCGCCGCCCCGTTCACCGAGGACGGACTGCGGCGGTTCGAGCACGCGCTCATCGGTATGGCCGTGCTGTTCGCGGTGTACTTCCTGCAGGCGTTCCTCGTGCCGGCCGGGATCGGGATGGGGGACGTCAAGCTGTCCGGCGTGCTCGGCCTCTATCTCGGCTGGTTCGGCCAGGACGCGTGGATGATCGGCCTGCTGGCCACCTACCTCCTCGGCGGCCTGGTGGCCGTCGGCATCATGATCGTCCGCCGCACGCGCAAGGGCGAGTTCCCCTTCGGCCCCTACATGCTCGCCGGGGCGCTCGTCGCGGTGCTGGCCTTCGCCGCGACCGGTTGACGGACCGGCCGGGCGCCGGCGCCCTCGGCCCGGTGCTCTCGCGCCGGGATTGGTCGTGAGGTTGGGCCTTCATTTGGGCCCTAAGGCTCATGCATACGCCAGAGGGCCTTTGTAAAGTCGGCACGGACCGCGGGAGTCGTTTTGCTGCCCGGACGCGGTTGGGCGCGGAATGTTCGGGGGACGTGATGAACTTCTGGCGCAGGGGCGCCGAACGGCGGTTCGATCGGGGAGCGTCCGCACTCGAATACGGGGCGTTGATCGCCGTCGCCGCCGGAATCATCGCGGCCATGGTGCTGGCCGGGATCCCGGACAAGGTCCTCTCCGGAACGGGCACGGCCGTCTGCAAGCTCTTCGGCGGCACCGACTGCGGGGGGTCGAACGGCGGGGGCCGGCCGCAGGACGGCGCGGGGCAGCAGCCGCAGGGTGGCGGGGGACGGCCGCAGGCCGGTGGCGGTGAACGTCCAAAAAAGGATGACGGCGATGGCGGCGGCTGCAAGGGGAACATATTCCAGAAGGGTTTCTGCCACACCAAGAATGGCCTCAGCAGTGCCGCCTCCGGGACGGGGAACTTCTTCAAGGGCGCCGGCCTCGGCGTATGGGACGCGGGAGTCGGCATCGTCGAGGGCGGTGCGTTCGTCGCGTGCCTGGCTCACATATGCAGCCATGAGGGCTTCAAGAGCAACTGGGGCGGCCTCGGACAGCTGGTGACCAATCCCAAGGATTCTCTCAAGGCCATCTGGGACGACGCCACCAAGCACTGCCGCAAGTTCACCGACGACGCCGAGGAGGCCGGTCGGTGCACCACGAACATCATCGGGTCGATCGTCGGAGGCAAGGGCCTCAACAAACTGAACAAGCTCAAGAAGCTGCCGCACGGCAAGGAGACCCCCGACGTTCCGAAGGTGCCGAACCTGGCGGACGATGCGAAGAGATCCGCCGACGAGGCGGCGCGACTGGCCCGCGAAGGCAAGCTGGACGAGGCGCAGAAGGCCGCCGACAACGCCCGTAAGAAGGCCGACGAGGCCGAGCAGAAGGCGAAGGAACAGGGCTGCCCGGTCGCGCTGGGGCCGCCGGGCCTCTTGCTGGGACATCCGTCCTATGGGCGTACCGGGGCCGTCGCCGTCGCGAGCATCGCCATGTGCCCCGCCGCGGAGAACGCCAAGCAGGCGAGGCGCGAGGCGGGGCGTGCGCAGAAGGCCGTTCTCGGCCCCCGGCTCAAGGAGCTCGGGCTCAGCCAGGAGCAGGCCGACGCGCTGCTCAAGAGCATCAAGGACACCGACACCAACTCCCTCGACGCGCTGCAGCGCACTCTCGAGCACGCCGACGATCCGGCCAAGGCGCCCCACATCAAGACCGCGCTGGACGACCTCGCCACGCTTTCCAAGGACAACCGGATCACGGCTCCGTCCCTTCAGGGGACGCTGGCCAAACTGAAGAACGCCAGCGGTGAGAAACTGGACGCCGAGCACCGCGCGCTGCCGTCGCTGGCCGCGGAGGTGAACCGGGCCCGGAAGGTCGTCGATTCGGGTCAGGTCAAGCCGGGAACGAAGGTGGCGATCGGCGCGAAGGGGGCGACCGACTTCGGCGGCGGCCACAAGGTCACGTTCCCGCAGGGCGTCGACGCGGACGTCGCCTACGTGGACGCCAATGGCGTGGTCCACCTGAACGAGGTCAAGGACGGCATGAACGCCTTCCTCGGCACCCTGAAGAACGACAAGCAGATTCCGAAGTACTCCCAGTGGGCTCAGGAGACCGGCGGGCAGCCGAAATTCGTCGTGAACAGCGGAGGCAAGGCGAACGACCTCTTCAAGCATCCGGCGGAGGTGCAGAAGCTGATCGACTCGAAGATCCCGGTGGAGATCGACGGGAAGACCTACGACTCCGACGCGTTGCGGCGAGCGCAGGAGCAGGGGCACTTCTGAGAGCCGCCTCGACAGTGGCGCGGGGGCTGAGAGAGGCTGTGGGGATGGACGAGCTCGTTCCGGGTGCGCTGGCCGGTGCCGCCGCGCCCTGGGACCGCACCGACGCCGGCCGGCGGATGGAGGCCGCGCGGCGGCTGCCTACCAAGGCGGAGACCGTGGAACGGGCACTCGACATCCTGGAGGGCTGCCTAGCGCACGCCGCGGCCCATCCCCATGAGGCGGACCTGGATGAGCAGGTGCTCGCGGTGTCCGAGCTCAAGGTCATCGAGGACACGTGGCCGAGCCTCCTGAAGTACCTGCGTCGGGCGATGCCTACCCTGCGTGAGGTCACGGACGAGGGGGTCACCACCGCATTGGAACTCGCCGTGCGGGACGGGGCGGACGTTCCGGAGCCACGGGCCATGCGGGAGTTCACCCGGATATGGATGAAGGCCGAGGTGCCCGTGCTCGCCCGCCAGGCCAGTCAATGGCTGAGCGAACGGCTTCCAGGCGACCCCATGCCGCAGGCCCGGGAACGCTACTTCCAGCTCCTCGCCGCTCTCGTCCCCAATCTGGGTGACTCGGGAAACGGACTGGTCACCCACCTGGAAATGGTGGGCGGTATGGACGCCGCCGCCTATCTGCTCTGCGTCGAACGGCATCCGGCGACCGGGGCCACCGCCCGCGAAACGGCTCGCGAATATCTGGACAACTTCGAACGGCGCGCCTATCCGCAGGGCGGGGATCTGCCGCCCGAAGTGTGGGCCGTGCGCGGGAGAAGGCTGAGCGGGGTCCGCCGCCTCTATGTCGACGAGGCCGGTGCGGTGCCGCAGGACCAGATGGTGGAACTCGCCTTCGACGACGGCCAGGCCATCCAGGTGTGGGCGGGATACGAGCAGACGCTGCGCGTCGAACCGGGCCGTTACGAGGTCGACGGCGGCGAAAGCGCGCTCACGGTTCCGGGTGCGGACCAGGCCGTCCTGCTGGCCGACGGCGTCGTGGCCTGCCTGGCGGACGACACGGGCGCCGAGCCGTTGAACCACGCGGTGGGACGCCGGCTGACGGATCCGCGCCCGCTGCTCCGCGGCGATGCCCTCACCGGCCTCCGACTGCGGTTCGAAACCGTCGTGCTCGACATCAGGGTCACCGGTGACCTGGTATTGCAGATCGGCGCGGAAGTGCCGCACGACAACGAAGGATGACGATGGCCGTTGCCCGTTCTGCCCTGCTCCCTACGTCACTGCGCGCCGCCCGCGTGCTGATGTTCGTGGTGGCGGGCCTTTCGGTGGTGTGGAGCCTGGCCTTCCTGGTCGGCTACGGCTGGACGGCCGAGAACTTCGGCGCCGTTCTGCTGCAACTGGTTCCCGGTGGCTTCAGCTTCTTCCTGGCGTTGCGGCTCGCCACCGGACGCAAACGGATCCGCAACGGTGTGGTGGCACTGGAGATCGTCTGGATCCTGATCGCCCTCGGCAGGCTCGGCCAGGGCGACGCGACGGGAGTCCTCGGCCTGCTGATCCCGGCCGCCGTCCTGGTCCTGGTCACCCGCCAGACGGCCCGCGACCACTTCGCGTCGAAGGATTCCGGCTACTTCTGAGCCCTTGAGTCTTTGTCAACCGTTCGGGGCGGAGGTGCATCGATGACCCCTTACGCGGAGCGGTACCGGGGCCTTCTGCCGGCCAGGCTTCTGCTCCTCGGCGTTCTCCTGGCCGTCCTGCCGTGGGGCCGATGGGACCGGCTGACTGCTCCGTCGCAGCCCGCCACGCCAGGCGGTCCGGAGAACGACCTCCTCGACAGGTTATCGGCGGCATTGTCGCTCCCCGCCGTGATATTCGGCTGCCTACTGGTGGTGGGCGCGGTAGTGCAGACGGTCTGGACGGTCCAGCGCCGGGTGGCGTTCGCCGCCGACGAGAAAGGCCTCTACCTGGGCGCGCATCTGCTGCCCCCGGCGAGGCCGATCCGGATCCCTTGGGACCAGATATCGCGGGTCCAAATCCGCCAGGTCAAGGGCGTTCCTCACGGTCCGGGAGCCGAGGCGGGCTGGAACCGCCTGATCATTCACGGCCGGGGACGAGGCAGGCTCGCGGCCCGTCTCGTCGACGGCTGGCGGCTCGACCGCCGCAGACTCGCCGACGCGGTGTCCAGCGCGGCCCCCTCGGTCCGCGTCGACCGCTGACCACCGCTCGCACAGGCAGGGAGGCTCACCGACGATGGGCGCACAGGTCCGGCCGCGGCTCGGAACCGAGCGGGGGCGGTGACGGCGTG
This sequence comes from Spirillospora sp. NPDC049024, assembly GCF_040649235.1. Classification (NCBI taxonomy): domain Bacteria; kingdom Bacillati; phylum Actinomycetota; class Actinomycetes; order Streptosporangiales; family Thermomonosporaceae; genus Spirillospora; species Spirillospora sp. NPDC049024. Next base: position 105,817 of record NZ_JBEZFD010000017.1, on the reverse strand, counting down.
GAGGTCGTCGCCATCTTCTTCATCACGGCGCTGGCGCTGGGACTGCTCTGCTCCGTCCCGGTCTTCCTGGTCGGGAGGTTCAGGTTCCTGGGACGGGCCGAGCGCACCCGCGGCAGGGTGGTGGGCCGGGTCCGGGAGCATTCCGGGGACGGGGCGCCGACTCCCCGCCTCGAGATCCGCTACCGGACCGCGGACGGGCGGGAGCACACCTTCGAACAGAAGGTGGCGCAGGACCGTAAGGTCGGCGAGGTCGTCGAGGTCCTCTACGATTCCGCAAAGCCCTCGCGCGCGTACCTGAGGTTCGGTGTCGCCTACGTGCTCACGATGAGCGTGGTCATGCTCGCGCTGGGGCTGGGTTTCGGCTTCTTGGCCCTGAAGATGTGGCGGGCGTGGCTGTGAAGAGCCCGGTGAGTGCTCACCCGTGATCGTCATGGCCGCCCTCTGACGCGCGAGGCACCGCCCGCGGCGACGAGGGTGCGCCGCCGCGGAGCCGGGAGCCGGTGTCAGCCGCAGAGTTCGCGGCCGGCTTTGACGCCGCCGCTGATCTTGTTGATGGCGGGTGGGGCGAGGCGGAGGCCGTTCTTGCCGATGACGAGGCGGACGCCGTCGGCCGGGGCTGCGTTGTCGGCGGTGAGGAGGGCGTCGGGGAGGTCGCGTGCGAGTGCCGACGCCTGCGCCTCGGCGGACGGGGCGTAGACGATGCGGCTCTCCGGCGCGGCGGCGGCCTTCTCGACCTTGCCCGTCACCTTGAAGCCCCGCAGCCGCAGCTGCCGCACGACCCGCTTCACCAGGGGGGCGCGCGCCCCCGCGTCGACGACGGTGACGTGCACCTTGCCGGGCGCGGGCGGTTGCGGTGCCGCCTGGACGGGCTTCGCGGGTTCGGCGGGCAGCCGGTCGTCGTGCCGGATCGCCTCGAACAGCGGCTTCGCGAGCTCCTCGTTCCACTGGACGCGGTTCGGGTCCGGCGCGTACCCCTTCACCGGGACGGTCACGAACCGCACCTGGCCCGCGCTCATCCCCTTGAGCCCGTCCGCCAGCTTGCGCATGCCCGCCAGGTCCAGGTCGTCGTCGGTGGTCATCGACTTCGTGGCGGCCTTGAGGAACTTGTAGGTCTTCGCCGGGTCGGTGAGGACGGATCCGCTCGTGGCCTTGTCGACGACGGCCGCCATGAACTTCTGCTGCCGCTCGATCCGCTCCAGGTCGGACCCGTTGCCGAGCGAGTAGCGCGCCCGGACGTACCCGAGCGCGTCGTCGCCCTTCACGGTCTGCTTGCCGGCCTTCAGGAACAGCTCGGCGCGCGGATCGTTCACGGGCTTGTCCACGCAGATCTCGACGCCGCCCAGGGCGTCCACCATCCGCTTGAACCCGGCGAAGTCGACCTGCACGAAATGGTCGATGTGGATGCCGGTGAGCGACTCCAGCATCTTCCAGGTGCACGTCGGCCCCGCGTACGCGAACGCCGCGTTCAGCATTCCGAACTGCGCGGGGACGGTGCCGCCCTTCTCCTTCTTGCAGGACGGGATCTTCACCATCGAGTCCCGGGGGAAGCTGATCCCGACGGCCTGGTCCCGGTTCGGCGACAGGTGCAGCAGGATCGTGGTGTCCGACCGCGCCCCGGCCATTCCGGGCACCGCGTACTCGGAGTTCTCGCCCTCCCGCGTGTCGGACCCGATCAGCAGGATGTTGAGCGACTTGTTCAGCTTCTTCGGCCGGTTCGCGCCGAGCTTGTCGCTGACGCGCTTCTGCTCGATCCCGCCGACCAGGTCGTGGTAGAGCCACGCCGCCCCGCCGCCTCCGGCCAGGAGCACGGCGACGGCGCCGACGGCGGCCCATCGCAGTCCCCTGCGCCGCCGTCCGACTCGCCGGGGCGCGGAGGGCGGGGTGCTGCCCGGCGGGTCTCCCTCTGGCGGAGCCCCGTCGGACGCGGCGCCCTTCTCGTCGTCGGCTGCGGGCCCTTCCGATGCCTCGGTGACGCCACTGTCCTGCTCGGAGCCGCTCGGGCCGGCGGGTTCGGCCTCCGCGGAACGGTCGCTCTGCTTGGACGCCGCGGCGGCCATGACGCCGTCACCGGTTCCAGGTGCGCCGCGCCCGCCGGCCGGCGCCTTTCCGGCGTCCGCGGAATCGCCGCCTTGCTCCGGAGTCCCTGACGCGGTGCCGCCGGCCGGCTCGGGGGCCGCCGGCGCCTTCCGGGCGGCCTCGTCACCCGCGAGGTCGTCGCGGCGCGGGTCTTTGTCGCTCATCGGTCCCGTTCCGGGCGGGCCCTGTCGAGGGCACATGGTCAGAGTGATCAGTCAGTCTAAGGAGGTGTCCGACCGCGGGGAGCCTGTGCCTCCTTTTGTTAGATGCGCAGAACATCCGTTCTGTTGACAAGGATGCGGAAATCCGGCGTCCCCGGGCCGGGTGGTCTTCCGTACGATCGGTGCCGTGGACTCGGGGTGGGTGATCGGCGGTCGGTTCACCATGCTCGACCGGATCGGAGCGGGCGGGACGAGCCGTGTGTGGCGCGCGTACGACCATGCCGAGGCGCGGTACTGCGCGGCCAAGCTCGTCCGGCAGAAGGGCCCCACGTCGATGCTGCGCGTCGTCCGGGAACGGGCGCTGCGGCTGGCGCACCCCCATGTCCTGACGCCCTACGCCTCGTGCATGGCGTACGACGATGTGCTCCTCGCCATGGACCTCGTGCGCGGGGGCTCGCTGGAGACGCTGCTCGGGGACTACGGCAGGCTGCCGCCCGAGTACGCGGCCGAGGTCCTGGACCAGTTGCTGGCCGCGCTCAGCCACATCCACGGTGCAGGGGTCGTCCACCGGGACGTGAAGCCCGCCAACCTGCTGCTGGAGCCGAGTCCGGTCGGGGCGCCGCACGTCCGGCTGGCCGACTTCGGGATCGCGCTGGGGGAGGACGACCTGCGCTTCACCACCACCGGCTTCGCGGTGGGGACGCCGGGTTACCTCGCGCCCGAGGTGCTCGACTGGGACCGGCCTGGCCCGCGCCAGGACCTGTACGCCGCCGGCATGGTCGCCTGGCGGATGCTGACCGGGGCCGGGGACCCGGCGCCGCGCCAGCGGATCGGCGCGCCGCCTCCCGGAGTGCCGCCCGTGCTGTGGACGGTCGTCGCCCATCTGTGCGCGGCCGACCCGGCGCGGCGTCCCGCCGACGCCGACGCGGCGCGCAGGGTGCTGGCCGGGTGCGGTCTGGAGCTGCGCTTCCCCGTCCGCACGCTGGACGGCGAGCCCCTGCAGATCTTCGACCACCTGGGCCCGCCGCCCCGCTGACCCGCCGCCTCACGCGCGGGCGTCACTGCACGGGCACGTTGGGGATCTGCCCGAAGGGGCCCGCGTTGAAGGTCACGGTCCGGACGCTCGGAGGGGGAGCGGGCACGTAGAAGAAGCCTCGGTTGTCGGTGCCGGGGTCGTGCCTGAAGGAGGCCCGGCCGGGGTCGACGTAGGTGCCGCCGTCCTTGCCCAGGCGGACGCCGCGGTAGACGATCCGCGTGGACGGGTCGGTGACGCTGAAGTCGCCGAAGGGCCCTCCGCCGGACGTCGAGTAGTCCTCCAACTCGTTCGGGCCGCCGTCCGGGCCGAGGTTGACGATGTCGAACACGGCGACGAGGTAGGCGCCGTCGCGGTAGAAGGGCTTCACGTCGATGCGGCGCTTGTCACCGCCCTGCCCGAAGGACGCGAAGCGGCTGGCGACCGTCGGGCCGTCCGGACGGAACGGGGCCGGCGGCCCGGCGTCGCCGCCCGGGTCGGCCTGCTGTCCGCCGGACGTGGTGCTGCCGGTCCCGGTCGTCCGCTGCCTGATCTGGTAGGAGATCTCCACGCGGCGGTTCCGCTGGCGGGCCTGCGCGTCGTCGGGGCCGCCCTCCTTGGCGATGGGCTCGGTCTCGCCCTTGCCTTCGGCCTTGTACTGGTAGGCGGTGCCGAGGCGGGCCTGGAGCTCCTTGAGGACGGCGTCGGCGCGGCGCTGGGAGAGGGACGTGTTGTAGTCGTGGCCGCCCTTGCCGTCCGTGTGCCCAGTGATGAGGATTGGGGGCTTGGAGGGGTCGGCCTTCGCCTTGGTCTCGGCGGCCACCTCGTCCAGGATCGACTCGGCCCGGGCGGAGAGCGTCGCCTTGTCGAAGGCGAACAGCACGTCGGTGCGGAGCCCGACCTTCTCCTCGGTGGCGCTGCTGGTGGTGGACTTCACCTCGCCCTCGGTGATGCCGTAGAGGTCGTAGGCGCCGCCCTTCGCGGGCGCGTCCAGCCCGCGTACGGGCCACGCCACCTGGCTGCCCGGCTTGGGCTTGTCGAAGAAGTCGGGGACCGGTGCGGCCGGCTTGACCGGGCCCTGGCCCTCGACCACGGGGACGCCGGTGAACTCGCCGGCGGTCGTCGGGGTGACGACGGTCATGCGGTCCAGCGACGCGGGGAGCGGCGGGAACTCCAGGATCGTCTCGTAACGCGCGCCCGGGAAGGCGGACATGATGAACAGGTCGCTCCCGACGGTCTTGCCCGTGCCGTTGTTGTCGTACAGCGGCGTGTAGGCCTTGTGGCCTACGGGGTCGACCAGCATGAAGTGCAGGTTGCCGTACGCCGAGCCGGCGATCGTGGTCCCGAAGGAGTAGTGCTCCGGCTCCTTGCCCGGGTTCGTCAGGTAGAAGCGCAGCACCGAGCGGTCGCCGCGGCGCTCCACCTGCTTCATCTCGATCCGCGAGTGCCCGCCGCCCAGCGACGACCAGGCGTCCTTGGCCATCGGACCGGTGTACGGCTTCGGCTTCTCCGCCGCCGTCCGGTGCGACGCCGGCTTCTGCTCACCGCCGCCGGAGCATCCCGCCAGTGCCATCGGCAGGAGGAGTAAAGCGGTGACGGTCCTTCCAGTGCGCATGGGGGGCCTTTCGGAGTCGGCTTCTGCGGACGCGGGGTGCCGGCTGCGGGGTGCGGGAGCGGGGAGCGGTGAGGGACGTCACCGGGCGGCCGAGATGACCACGCGCCGGTTCTTCGCGCGGCCCTCGGGGTCGTCGGAGCCGTCCGGCTTGGTGTTGGGGAAGGCCGGTTTCGTCTCGCCGTAGCCGGCGGCCTTGAGGCGGGACCGGTCGATGCCGCCCTCGGTGGCCAGCCAGTCGGCGATCGCCTTGGCGCGGCGCTCGGAGAGGGCCTGGTTGGACGCCGTGTCGCCCTTGGCGTCGGTGTGGCCGTCGACCTGGACGGGCGCGTCGGCCGGGACCTCCTTGCCCAGCGACTCCACGATCTTCTTCAGCTCGGCCGCCGCGGCGGGCTTGATGTCGGCCTTGCCGAAGTCGAAGAGGACGTCCGCCTCGATGTTGAAGGCGATGCTGTCGTCGCCCTTGATGACCTGGCTCGGCCCGGCCACGTAGGACTTGAGGGTCGCCCCGGAGACGCTGACGCCCGGGATGCTGACGCCCGGCACCGATACGCCCGGGACGGTGACCGACGGTATGCATTCGTTCTTGTCGTTGCATGCCCTCGGGCGGTACAGCGAAGCGCGGTACGCCGAGGCGCGGTAGAGGGACGCGCGGTAGAGCGACGCCCGGTACACGGAGCTGACGTACTCGCCCTCCTCCGAGGGCTTGCTCTGGCAGACCTCATCCTGCGTGACGGCCGGCTGGGTGACCGCCTCGCTCGACACGGCCTCCTGCTCGACCGGCGGGGCGTCGATCCCGGGGGCCTTGACACCGGGGATCCGCACGGCGGGGATCGTCACGCCGGGGATCGAGGTCCCCGGGATGCTGATCGCTCCGAGGCAGCCGCCCGGGGCGGGCCTGTGCTCGACGCACTGGGCCGGAACGTGCCCGGCGGGGATGTCCACGCCCGGGATCGTCACGGCCGGGATCTTCTGGCCGCCGATCACGGCCTCCGGGATCCGCACCGGATCGCTGTGCACGGCCGGGATCTCGACCGCCTTGATCAGCTTGCCGCCGCGGGGGCAGCTCGTCGGCTCCGGGGTGGGAGCGGCCGATGTCGGCGTCGCCGTCCTTCCGGCCGCCCGGCCGGAGCCGGCCTTCTTCGGCTCCCCGCCGCCGCACGCGGCCAGTAACAGGCCCGCCGCCAGGAAGACGGCGAGCCCCGGCGACACGCGCCGCACAAGGCCGACCCTCTGCGCGGAGCGGGCCGACTGCGCGGAGCCGGTCCTCTGCGCGGAGCCGGTCCTCTGCGCGGAGCCGGTCCTCTGCGCGGAGCCGGTCCTCTGCGCGGAGCCGGTCCTCTGTGCGGAGCCGACCCTCTGCGCGGAGCCGGTCTTCTGCGCGGAGCCGGTCCTCTGCGCGGAGCGGGCCCTTCGCGCGGAGTCGGCCCTTCCTGCGGGGTCGGCCCCGCTTACGGGTTTGGCCCTATGCGCACGGTCGTCGCCTCGCACGGCGCTCATCCCTTCTGGTAGGTGATCTCGACGCGGCGGTTCTTGGCGCGCCCGGCCGGGTCGTCCTTGCCGCCCTGCTCGTTCGGGGCGACGGGCCTGGTCTCGCCGTAGCCCTTGGCCACGATCCGCAGGCTCGTCCCCTTCAGGGCGTTCGCCAGCTCGGCCTTGACGGCTTCGGCGCGCCGCTCGGACAGCGCCAGGTTGTAGGCGGGTTCGCCGACCGAGTCGGAATGCCCGGACACCTGGACGGCGCCTCGGGCGTCGCGGAGGCGGGGGGCGAGCCCGGCTATGCGGCGTCGGGCGGCGTCGGTGAGCGTCGCCTTGCCGAAGTCGAACAGCACGTCCGCCGAGATGCGGACGGTGACGTGGCCCCCGTCGGCCTCTTCCTCCTCCAGCGGTACGACGGCCTGCCGCAGGTCGATGCCGTACACGGCGGTGCCGGCGCCTATGGAGAGCACGCTCTGGGCCAGGTTCCGGTCCGGCACGCTCGGGTCGGCCCCGGCGACGGCGGGGACGGCGAGGACGAGGGCCAGGGCGCCCGCGAGGACGGCCGGACGGCGCGCGCGGCTCACCGCTGGACCGGGATGTCGCGGAACGTGGGCCACGAGCCGATCTGCACGTCGACGGCCTTCACGCTCTCGGGCGGGGCGGCGAAAGAGAAGAAGAAGAGGGTGGGCTGGTTGTTCGGCATCGGCGTGAAGATCTCGTGGGTCTGGAGCTCCTTGTCGCCGGCGTCCCTCACCACGACGTACCGCTTGAGGTTGACCGGGTCGATCAGCGAGGTGCCGAGGCCGTTCTTGCCGTTCAGGTCGTAGGCGTCGAGACGGCCCGGGTTGCCCGGGACGCGCGGCGTGAACCGCACGGTGAGGTTGGCGAGCTTCCCCTTCACCTTGAGACCCATGACGGCGATGTCGACCTTGGCCCCTTGCGCGATGGGGCTGTCGACGGTCCCCTGCACCACCGGCTTGGTCGGGTTGTCGAAGCTCGCCTTGCCCACCGAGCCCTCGGCGCCCCCGCCCCCGCCGCCGGACGAGGACGACCCCGTCCCGGGCAGCGAGCAGCCGGCCAGGCCGCCCGCGGCGAGCAGGGCCGCCGCGGCGGCGGCCGCCAGGCGATGTGTCGGCCCCATCGTCGGTCCTCCTGATCCATCACATATGCAAATCGTGTTTCCCGTGGCAACATGGCATCCGGTACGGCATCGCCATGTGCGACCGTGAATCTATCGTTTGCATTTGCGAATCGTCAAGGGGGTGGGGTGCGGTGAGCGTCGCCGAGGACACGGTCGCCCGGAACCGCGCGCTGCAGACCGAGTGGTACGGCGAGCCGCTCGGCGACCGCGTCCGGCCGCTGCTCGGCCGCCTCGGGATGTCGCAGTCCGGGCTCGCCGGCGTGCTCGGGCTGTCCGCGCCGATGCTCTCCCAGCTCATGTCCGGCCAGCGCGCCAAGATCAGCAACCCGGCCGTCCTGCACCGGCTGATGGCGGTCGAGGAGCTCGTGGCCGGGCCCGCCTTCGACGGGCTGCCCGCGGCCGAGGTCCAGGCGCGGCTGGAGGAGATCAAGGCGGAGTCCCCGGCCACCACGTCGGGGACGCGGGGCGCGGCCTCCGGGCGCGTTCCGGCGGGGTCGGGGCCGACGCGTCCCGGAGAGCCGGCGGGGCGTGCGGAGGGCCGGGGCGCCGCGGAGCCGGCCCGGCTCGTCCAGGCCCTGCTGCGCGAGGTGGCGTCCGCCGCCGAGATCGAGGCCGCCGCCGCGCTCATCGCCGACCGCTTTCCCGACCTCGCCGAGATGCTGCGGGTGTACGGGACCGGCCGCACGCGCGAGGCCGAGGCGCACTTCGCCCGAACAGTACTGAAGGAGACATCGGACGACCGGACGGTCATGCCGGAGCGGTCTCGTCTCGATTCTGTTTGATCATAACGACTGGTTATGGGTCCCGGGGGCCGCGAAAGGGTCCTGAGCGGGCTAAAGTCTGTGGTCAGGCTCACATCCGGGTCTGCTTGTTATGTATGTCACAGATCCCGGCGGGTGGCGTAGGGTCGCTTCGCTGGAAGCGCACACAAGGCGTCACCGCCCGCATGCGGCACCGGCGCCGACCGCGCGCCCGCGGCCCCGGCCGGGGGCGCCCGACCGGCGACCGGGGCGCGGACGGCCGCATGGTGCGCGCGGACCGTGGTACGGGGACACGACGACCCGAGCTCAGGAGAGCGATCGATGACCACTGTGGAGGCGCCGGCCAAGTCGCGCGCCCAGATCAAGGAACGCACCCTCCGCAAGGACAACTGGCGCCTGTATCCGGTCACGACCTTCGTGATCTTCACGGCCTGGGTGGTGTACGCCACCGTCCGGGCCTTCTGGGGCGCCGCGTTCTACGTGCCGGAGTTCCACTACCTGACGCCGTTCTACTCCCCGTGCCTGAACGACATCTGCAACAACGTCACGGTGGACGGCCACACGGGCGACGCGGCGGAGTTCGGCACCTTCCTGCCCGCGAGCACCCGCGGCTGGATCCCCTTCGCGGCGATCTCGCTGCCGTTCCTGCTGCTGTTCCGGCTGACGTGCTACTACTACCGCAAGGCCTACTACCGCTCGTTCTGGGCCGCGCCGTCCGCGTGCGCGGTCCGCGAGCCGCACGCCAAGTACACCGGTGAGCGCCGCTTCCCCCTGATCGGCCAGAACCTGCACCGGTACTTCTGGCTCGCCGCCGTGCTGATCTCCCTCATCAACACCTGGGACGCGGCCCGCGCCTTCCACGGCAAGGACGGCGGGTTCGGCATCGGGCTCGGCACGCTCATCCTGGTCGCGAACGTGGTGCTGCTCTGGCTGTACACGCTGTCGTGCCACTCGTGCCGGCACATCGTCGGCGGGCGCCTGAAGAACTTCTCCAAGCACCCCTTCCGGTACCGGATGTGGGGCTGGGTGTCCAAGATCAACCAGCAGCACGGGAACTACGCCCTGATCACCCTGGGCTCGCTGGTGGTGGCCGACCTGTACGTCGCGCTGGTGGCCAGCGGCACCATCTCCGACCTGCGTATCTTCAACTGAGGCCAAGGAATCATGACTGAGATCGAGAGGCACTCGTACGACGTCGTGGTGATCGGCGCCGGCGGCGCCGGTCTGCGCGCGGCGATCGAGGCGCGCCTCCAGGGCAAGAAGACCGCGATCATCTCCAAGTCGCTGTTCGGCAAGGCCCACACGGTGATGGCCGAGGGCGGCGCCGCCGCCGCGATGGGCAACGTCAACGCCAACGACAACTGGATGGTCCACTTCCGCGACACCATGCGCGGCGGCAAGTTCATGAACAGCTGGCGGATGGCGGAGCTGCACGCCAAGGAGGCCCCGGAGCGCATCTGGGAGCTGGAGCTGTGGGGCGCGCTGTTCGACCGCACCAAGGACGGCAAGATCAGCCAGCGCAACTTCGGCGGGCACGAGTACCCGCGGCTGGCGCACGTCGGCGACCGGACGGGCCTGGAGCTGATCCGCACCGCCCAGCAGAAGATCGTCGCCCTCCAGCAGGAGGACCACGCCGAGCACGGCGACTACGAGGCGAACCTGAAGGTCTGGGCCGAGACGACGGTCACCCGGCTGCTGAAGGACGCCGACGGCAGGATCTGCGGCGCGTTCGGCTACGTCCGCGAGACGGGCAAGTTCGTCGTGTTCGAGGCGCCCGCGGTGGTGCTGGCGACCGGCGGCATCGGCAAGGCCTTCAAGGTCACGTCCAACTCCTGGGAGTACACCGGGGACGGGCACGCGCTGGCCCTGCTCGCCGGCGGGACGCTGCTGAACATGGAGTTCGTGCAGTTCCACCCCACCGGGATGGTCTGGCCGCCGTCCGTCAAGGGCATCCTCGTGACGGAGTCGGTGCGCGGCGACCGCGGCGTCCTGCGCAACTCCGAGGGCAAGCGGTTCATGTTCGACTACATCCCCGAGGTCTTCAAGAACCAGTACGCCACCACCGAGGAGGAGGGCGACCGCTGGTACGACGACCCGGACAACAACAAGCGCCCGCCCGAGCTGCTCCCGCGCGACGAGGTGGCGCGCGCGATCAACTCCGAGGTCAAGGCGGGGCGGGGATCGCCGCACGGCGGGGTCTTCCTCACCGTCGTCGACCGGATGCCGGGCGGCGCCGCCGAGATCGTCAAGCGGCTGCCGTCGATGTACCACCAGTTCAAGGAGCTGGCGGACGTCGACATCACCAAGGAGCCGATGGAGGTCGGCCCGACCTGCCACTACGTGATGGGCGGGGTCGAGGTCGACCCCGACACCGGCGCGGCGAAGGTCCCCGGGCTGTTCGCGGCCGGTGAGGTCTCCGGCGGCATGCACGGCTCGAACCGGCTCGGCGGCAACTCGCTGTCCGACCTGCTGGTGTTCGGCCGCCGGGCCGGTCTCGGCGCGTCGGAGTACGTGGACGCCCTGCCCGCGCGCCCGGCCGTCCCGGACGCCGAGATCGAGGCGGCGACGTCCGAGGCGCTGGCGCCGTTCGAGCGGGAGGGCGGCGAGAACCCCTACGCCGTCCACGCCGAGCTGCAGCAGACGATGAACGAGCTGGTCGGCATCATCCGCAAGGAGGCGGAGCTGGAGCAGGCGATCGAGTCGCTCGGCAAGCTCCGCGAGCGGGTCGCGAACGTCAGCGTCGACCCCGTCGCGGTCGGCGACGGGCGCGGCTACCACCCGGGCTGGCACCTCGCGCTCGACCTGCGCAACATGCTGCTGGTGTCCGAGGCGGTCGCGAAGGCGGCGCTGGAGCGCCAGGAGAGCCGCGGCGGCCACACCCGCGACGACTACCCGGCGATGTCGCCGGAGTGGCGGAAGATCAACCTGGTCTGCTCGCTGGCCGGCGACCCCTCCGCCCCGCACGTCGAGCTGAAGCGCCAGCCGCTCACGCCGATGCGCCCCGACCTGCTCGAACTGTTCGAGAACGACGAGCTGAAGAAGTACCTGACCGACGAGGAGCTGCCGGCGCGCCTCGCCGAGCAGGCCCCCGCCGCCGACGCCGCGGAGACCGAGGAGGACGACCGATGAGCTACGAGGCGAAGTTCAAGGTCTGGCGCGGCGACGACGGCGCGGGCGAGCTCACCGACTACACGGTCGAGGTGAACGAGGGCGAGGTCGTCCTCGACATCATCCACCGGCTGCAGGCCACGCAGGCGCCCGACCTCGCCGTCCGGTGGAACTGCAAGGCCGGCAAGTGCGGCTCGTGCTCCGCGGAGGTCAACGGCATGCCGCGGCTGCTGTGCATGACCCGGATGTCGACCTTCGACCCGGACGAGACCATCACGGTCACCCCGGTCCGCACCTTCCCCGTGATCCGCGACCTGGTCACGGACGTGTCGTTCAACTACGAGAAGGCGCGGGAGATCCCCTCGTTCGACCCGGGCGACGCCAAGCCGGGCGAGCTGCGCATGCAGCAGGTGGACGTCGAGCGCTCGCAGGAGTTCCGCAAGTGCATCGAGTGCTTCCTGTGCCAGAACGTCTGCCACGTCATCCGTGACCACGAGGAGAACAAGCCCGAGTTCGCGGGACCGCGCTTCCTGATGCGGATCGGGGAGCTGGAGATGCACCCGGCCGACCAGGCCGACCGGCGCAACATCGCGCAGGACGACCACGGGCTCGGCTTCTGCAACATCACCAAGTGCTGCACCGAGGTCTGCCCCGAGCACATCAAGATCACCGACAACGCGCTGATCCCGATGAAGGAGCGCGTCGTCGGCCGCAAGTACGACCCGCTGGTGTGGCTCGGCAGCAAGCTCGGCATCGTGCGCAAGGGCGAGGACACCCCGTCCGCCTGATCGCGCAGAGCCGTCCGCAGAGAGTTTCGCGAACGTCCCCCGCCGCCCCGCGCGACGGGGGGCGTTCGCGTTTTCCGCCGCTTCCCGTCACGGGGGGCGACGCTCTGGCGTGCGGCGCTCCCGTGGCCCGGCGGGCGGCGTGCCCCCGGCCCGCCGCCCGCCGTTCCGCCGTTCCCCGTGAACGCCGTGAACGCCTGGACGACCGCCCGGCCGAACACGCCGGGTCCAACACTGGCGCACCCTCGAACGTTCGAGTAGGGATAAGTGCACACAACGCGTGATTGAACCGTGATTCTTTCCCGGGAGGCGGGAACGCTCCAGGCCCTTTAGCGTGGTGGGCATGAGCGCCCTCGAACCGGGCTCGTTCCTCGCCGAGCTCACCCCGGCGGAACGCGAGGAGCTGGCGGCACGCGGCCGCGTCCGCGACTTCGACCGGGGGGAGACGCTCTTCATCGAGGGGGAGGAGCCCGGCTGGGTGGCGGTGCTGCTGCAGGGCCGGGTCAAGGCGTGCTCCTACCGCGAGCTGGGCGGCGAGACGCTGCTCGCGGTGCGCGGCCCGGGGGCGCTGCTCGGCGAGGTCGCCGCGATCGACGGGCTGCCCCGGTCGGCGACGGTCACGGCGCTCGAACCGGTGCGCGCGCTCGCGGTCACGGCCGACGAGTTCATGGCGTTCCTGCAGGCCCACGGCCGCGTCTCCATCCTCATCATGCGGATGCTGTGCCAGCGCTGGCGCGACGCCGACCGCAAGCGCGTCGAGTTCGGCATGTTCGACGCGACGGGACGGGTGGCGCAGCGCCTCGTCGAACTGGCGGAGCGGTTCGGGGTCCCCTACGACCGCCGGACGGGCACGCAGGCGCCGGCGGGGGCGGGCGGCGAGAGCGTCCGGATCACGCTGAACCTGTCGCAGGAGGAGCTGGCGGGCTGGGTGGGCGCGTCCCGCGAGGCGGTCAGCAAGGCGCTGCGCACGCTGCGCCGGCACGGCTGGATCGAGACGGGCCGCCGCCGCCTCATCGTCCACGACCTCCAGGCCTTACGCCGCCACGCGCGCTGAGGCCACCGGGCGCCGCCCCGGTGCCGGTCGGATCGCGAGGCGACCCGTACGCTGTGCAGGATGCAGTTGCAGCAGCTCTCCTATTTCGTCGCGGTCGCCGAGGTACGCCACTTCACGCAGGCCGCCGAGCTGCTGCGCGTCGCGCAGCCGTCGCTGTCCAAGCAGATCCGCGCGCTGGAGAACGAGCTGAACGTCTCGCTGTTCAGCCGCGCCCGGGGGAACATCACCCTCACGCCGGCCGGTGAGGCGCTGCTGCCGCTGGCGAAGCGCATACTGGCCGACGTCGACACGGCCCGCCTCGAAGTGCAGGAGCTGGTCGGCCTCAAACGCGGGCGGGTGCGGCTCGGCGCGACGCCGTCCCTGTGCGCGGGCCTGCTGGCGGACGTCCTGCGCCGCTTCCACGACGCGTATCCGGGGATCCAGCTCATCGTCGAGGAGGGCGGCTCGCGCGACCTCGTCCGGGAGTTGACGCGCGGCTCGCTGGACATGGCCCTGGTCATCCTCCCGCTGCACGGCGACCCGCCCCTGGACACGATCCCGATCCTGCGCGAGCACCTGGTGGTGGCCTCTCCGGCGTGCCCCGAGCCGGGCGCGGCGGAGCGCTCACCGAAGGCGGCGCAGCTGCCGCGCCGCTCGTACCTGCGCATCGAGGACCTGCAGAACCGCCCGCTGGTGATGTTCCGTCCCGGATACGACCTGCGCGAGGCGACCATCAGCGCCTGCCGCGCGGCGGGGTTCGAGCCGAGGTTCGCGGTCGAGGGCGGCGAGATGGACGCCGTCCTGCGCTTCGTGGAGGTCGGGCTCGGCATCGCGGTCGTCCCCAGCATGGTGCTGGCCGGACGGCCGGGCCTGCGCGGGACCCCCCTCGTCCTGGCGGACGAGGAGGCGCGTCGCGGCCGCCACGGTCCCGGCCTGCTCCGCACCATCGCCCTGGCCCACCGCAAGGACGTCGAACTCACCCACGCCGCCCGCGCGTTCCAGGAGACCCTCCAGACGTTCCTGGTGGAAGCCGGCCTCGCCGGCACCCTCCCCGCCGGCGTGGAGACCCTCGTCAGCGCCTAGCCCCAGCCGGTCGGGCACCACGCGCACCGTCCGCCATGCCCAGCGGTTCAGCCCTGCTGGAGGGTCAGGTAGTCGGCGGGGATGAGGTGGGGCGGGTTGGCGGCCTGGGTGGCGTCGGGCTCGATGATGCGGAACATGTCGAACAGGACGATCGGCACCTCGCGGCCCAGCACCTTCTGCACGAGGCCGCTGGAGTGCAGGTGCCGCGCGGCGTCGACGCAGAGGTCGTCGAAGTGGGCGCAGAGCCGTTCGTCCTGCTCGTCCTCCGCGTCCTCGCCGGGCTCGTACCAGAGGCCGAGGCGCTTCACCTCGTCGAGGTAGAGGGCGGTGCCCTCCGGGTCTGCGGGGTGGTGGCCCGCCGGGCCCGCCTCCTCCAGCAGCATGTAGGCGTAGCTCCAGCGCACCTCCAGAGGGTCGGCGGACCCTTCGAGGTTGCGCCTGACGTTGCTCTCGGTGTTGTAGCCGATCGCCATGTACGGGTCGTAGGGGTAGTCGGGCAGTCCGTGGACGGTCGAGAACTCGCCGTGCGAGATCCGGAGCGAGATGACGTAGATGTCGGCGCGGAGGGCCTCCGGGAACGAGAGGACGGAGTCTTCGGCGGCCCGGCGCATGTGCTGCTGGAGGGTCATCCAACCATGATCTCCGATCGGGTCCGCGGGGTCTGGAGGTCCTCGAAGATGGCGAGGGCGCGCATCCAGCAGTCGCGGGCGGCGTCCGGGCGGGACATCTGCATGTGGGCGCGGCCGAGGTTGTAGAGGGTCTCGCCCTGGCCGGGGCGGTCGCCGAACTCGCGGAAGACCTCCAGCGCCTTCTCGTAGTGGACGATGGCGGTGTGCAGGCGGCGCAGGCCGTGGTGGGCGTAGCCGAGCCCGTGCAGGGCCCAGCCGAGGTTGCGCCCGTCGGCGTCGAGCGCGAGGTCGTGGGCCTGCTCGAAGTGGTCCAGGGACGAGCCGAAATCGGCGAGCCCGGCGTAGGCGTAGCCGAGGGCGGTCAGCGCGCGCCCCATGTTGCGGCGGTCGCCCAGCAGGCCGGCCAGCAGCATGGAGCGGCGGTGGTGGGCGACGGCCTCGCGGTACCGCTGGAGGCGGCGGCAGGCGTAGCCGAGCCCGTGCAGGGCCCACGCCTCGCCCCGGACGTCGCCGAGCCGGGAGAACACCTTGCACGCCGCGGTGAACAGCTCCGCGGACTCCTCGAACCGCCAGCGGCTCTGGCAGGCGTAGCCGAGGCCGCCGAGCGCGTGGGCGATGCCGCGGTCGTCGCCGAGGACGCGGGCGGACGCGAGGCCGGTGCGGAGCGCCTCGTACCAGTCGGTCCAGGCGGTGCGGAGGAAGAAGAACGTCCACAGGGCGAGAGGGAGCCGCCAGGCGATGTCGTGCTGGCCCTCCTCGGCGGCGGCGCGGGCGGCGGCGACCAGGTTGTGCCGCTCGGTCTCGCACCAGTGCCGGGCCTCGTCCGCGGAGGCGAAGGAGAGGGCGCGGCCCGGTTCGTCCGGCAGCGCCAGCGTCGCGGTGACGCGGTCCGGGCACAGCAGGCGGCGGGCGTTGTCGGCGGTGCCCAGGTACCAGCCGAGGACGCGGCGGACGGCGGCGGAGCGCTCCCCGGGCGCGAGGCCGGGCCCGCCGTCGGGGACGGGCACGCCGTACCGGCCCTCGGCGTGCTCCACCAGGCCGAGGCCGTCGAGCACGACGCGCGCCTCGGCGCCCGGGACGTCGAGGAGGGCCGCCGCGGCCGGGACGGAGATCTCCGCGCCGGGGTGGAGGGCGAGCAGCCGGCGGTCCCGGGCGGTGTCCGCATGCGGCCAGGTCTCCGGCAGCCGCATCCAGGCCCGCTCGCGGAGCTCCTTGACGGCGACGTGCGCGGGCCGGAAGGCGGCCGCGAGGCATGCGGGGTTCTGCCGCACGACCTCCTCGAAGAACCAGCCGGAGGTGATCAGCGCCAGGACGCCGGGGGAGGTGCGCAGCGCCTCCTTGAGCGGGGCCGCCGACAGCAGGCGGAACGCCTTGTTGATCGCGGTGCCGGCCACGCCGTGGTCGTCGTGGTGGACCTCGCCGGCGTGCACGGCGACGCGCACCCGGATGCGGGCGCCCGGCGGGGCGCCGCCGTTGTGCCGTTCGATGAGGGCGGCCAGCCGCGCCGGGAACGGGCCGGCCACCCGCTCCTTCGGCACGTCCGGCCTGATGAGGATCATGGCTCCGTCGCCCCGGTCCTCGCAGTAGCACGAGGACGCGGGCACGCCGGAGTCGGCGAGGGCCCTTCGCAGGGCGCCGTATAAGCCCGCCCGGACGGCGAGCTGGTCCCCGTTGGTGCGGCGCCCGTAGCCCTCGACGTCGAGGCAGAGGATCGTCCGGTGCACCGCCGGACCCGCTCCGCTTGCACAGTGCATCAGCCCATGCATATGCACCCCCTCATGCATGTGCGTGAGCATGCTACGGCAAGATCACCGCATGTCGAAGCGGTTCGGGGACCCGGCGCGCGCTCGTCGTCAGGCGGTCAGCAGATCCTTCAGCAACCGGGCGCGGACGTCGCCGCTCCCGTCCCCGTCCTGCGGCGGATGCCAGGGGCAGGCGATGTCCAGCGCGGCCACGCGGCCGGTCGCCATGATCCGCCGGACGGACGCGACGACCGCGTCGTAGGACGGCCCGCCGCCCACGGGGAACTTCAGTCCGGGCAGCTCGGCGGCGTCGATGACGTCCACGTCGATGTGCAGCACCAGCGGCCCCGGAGGCAGCGTCACGTCGTCGACCGCGCAGCGCCTCACCTGCGAGGACGCGAGGAACTCCGCCTCGGCCGGGTCGAGGTCGCGGGCGTCCACCAGGACGGCCCGCTCCTCCGGCAGCGTGCGCAGGCCGAGCCGGTCGGCGAGCAGGGCGGTGTCGGCGCCGAGGATCTGCCGGAGCGGCATCCCGCCGATGTAGCCGGACGTCGAGCTCTCCGTGGTGTGGACGTCGCCGTGCGCGTCGAACCAGACGATGGCGGCGTCCACCCCGGCCTTCTGCACGCCCGCGAGGACGGCCTCGGCGGTCAGGCAGTCGCCCGAGACCACACGCGGCATCGAGCCCTTGCCGATCTGCCCGGCGACCTCGGCCACGACCGGCTCGAACAGGGCCGCGACGCGCTGCCAGACGTCGCCGTCGGGGAGTTCGGGCTCCACCGCGACGACGTCGTGACCGGGGAGGGGGAAGGAGGCGTCGGGGAGCCGTTCGTCCTGGTGGTAGGGCAGCAAAGTGATCGTCATGCGGCCACATTAGAACGGTCCCGCCCGGTACTCCGGGCGGGACCGAGAACAGGGGGCGCGGTTACCGCTTCTTCCCGCCGGCGGTCGCCTTCAGGTAGTCGTGGTTCAGCCGGCCGATGACGTCCAGCGGGATGCCCTTCGGACAGGCGGCGGTGCACTCGCCGGTGTTGGTACAGCCGCCGAAGCCCTCCTCGTCGTGGGTCTCCAGCATGGACACGACGCGGTCCCAGCGCTCGGGCTGGCCCTGCGGCATCAGGCCGAGGTGGGTGACCTTGGCGCCGAG
This sequence comes from Spirillospora sp. NPDC049024, assembly GCF_040649235.1. Lineage (NCBI taxonomy): Bacteria > Bacillati > Actinomycetota > Actinomycetes > Streptosporangiales > Thermomonosporaceae > Spirillospora > Spirillospora sp. NPDC049024. The sequence continues at coordinate 88,048 of NZ_JBEZFD010000017.1, read as the reverse complement.
GAACAGGGCGGCCGAGCCGTTCGGGCAGGCCGCGACGCAGGCGCCGCAGCCGATGCACTCGGCGGCCTCGAAGGCGCGGTCGGCGTCCGGCTTCGGGACGGGCGTCGAGTGCGCCTCGGGCGCGGTCCCGGTCGGGGCGGTGATGTAGCCGCCCGCCTGGATCATCCGGTCGAACGCCGACCGGTCGACGACCAGGTCCTTGACGACCGGGAACGCCTTGGCCCGCCACGGCTCGACGTCGATGACCTCGCCGTCCTTGAACTTGCGCATGTGGAGCTGGCACGTGGTGGTGGCGCGCTCCGGGCCGTGCGGGGTGCCGTTGATGACCAGCGAGCACATGCCGCAGATGCCCTCGCGGCAGTCGTGGTCGAACGCGATCGGCTCCTCGCCGGAGGCGATGAGCTTCTCGTTGAGGACGTCCAGCATCTCCAGGAACGAGGCGTCGGGGGAGACGTCGTCGAGCTTGTACTCGACCATCCGGCCCTTGTCCTGCGGGCCGCCCTGGCGCCAGACGCGCAGTGTGAGCTTCATGATTACTTGTACGACCTCTGCGTCGGCTTGACGTACTCGAAGTTGAGGGCCTCCTTGTGGAGGACGGGCTGCTCGCCCTCCCCGGCCCATTCCCAGGCGGCGACGTAGCCGAAGTTGTCGTCGTCGCGCTTGGCCTCGCCCTCCTCGTCCTGGCTCTCGGCCCGGAAGTGGCCGCCGCAGGACTCGGTGCGGTGCAGCGCGTCGATGACCATCAGCTCGGCCAGCTCGAAGAAGTCGGCGACCCGGCCGGCCTTCTCCAGCTGCTGGTTCAGCTCCTCGCCCTTGCCGGTGACCTTGACGCGCGTCCAGAACTCCTCGCGCAGCGCCGGGATGAGGGTCAGCGCCTTGCGCAGCCCCTCCTCGGTGCGCTCCATGCCGCAGTACTCCCACATGATGTGGCCGAGCTCGCGGTGGAAGGAGTCGACGGACCGGTCCCCGTCGATCGACAGCAGCCGCTCGATCCGCGTCCGCACCCGCTCCTCGGCCTCGCTGACCGCCGTCTCGGCGACCGGGGGGAGCTCGTTGCGGGCGATGTAGTCGTTGATCGTGTTCGGCAGGACGAAGTAGCCGTCCGCGAGGCCCTGCATGAGCGCGGAGGCGCCGAGCCGGTTCGCCCCGTGGTCGGAGAAGTTCGCCTCGCCGATGACGAACAGGCCCGGGATCGTGGACTCCAGGTCGTAGTCCACCCACAGGCCGCCCATCGTGTAGTGGACGGCGGGGTAGATGCGCATCGGCGTGTCGTAGGGGTTCTCGCCGGTGATGCGCTCGTACATCTCGAAGAGGTTGCCGTACTTGGCCTCGACCTTGTCCCGGCCGAGGCGGGCGATCGCGTCGGCGAAGTCGAGGTAGACGCCGAGCCCGCCGGGCCCGACGCCGCGTCCCTCGTCGCAGACGTTCTTCGCCGCGCGGGACGCGATGTCGCGCGGGACGAGGTTGCCGAACGAGGGGTAGATGCGCTCCAGGTAGTAGTCGCGCTCGTCCTCGGGGATGTCGTACGGCTTGCGCGTGTCGCCGGCCTTCTTCGGCACCCACACGCGGCCGTCGTTGCGCAGCGACTCCGACATCAGCGTCAGCTTCGACTGGTGGTCGCCGCTGACCGGGATGCAGGTCGGGTGGATCTGGGTGTAGCACGGGTTGGCGAACAGGGCGCCGTGCCGGTGGGCGCGCCAGGACGCGGTGACGTTCGAGCCCATCGCGTTCGTGGACAGGAAGTACACGTTGCCGTAGCCGCCGGACGCCAGCACCACCGCGTCCGCCGTGTAGTGCTTGACCTCGCCGTTGATCAGGTTCCGGACGACGACGCCGCGCGCCCGCCCGTCCTCCATGATCAGGTCGAGCATCTCGTGCCGCGGGTACAGCTCCACGTTCCCGGCGTCCACCTGCCGCATCAGCGCCTGGTAGGCGCCGAGGAGCAGCTGCTGGCCCGTCTGGCCGCGCGCGTAGAAGGTGCGGGACACCTGCGTGCCGCCGAAGGAGCGGTTGTCGAGCAGGCCGCCGTACTCGCGGGCGAACGGGACGCCCTGCGCGACGCACTGGTCGATGATCTGCCGGGAGATGTCGGCGAGCCGGTAGACGTTCGACTCGCGGGAGCGGAAGTCGCCGCCCTTGACCGTCTCGTAGAACAGCCGGTACACGCTGTCGCCGTCGTTGCGGTAGTTCTTGGCGGCGTTGATGCCGCCCTGCGCGGCGATCGAGTGGGCGCGGCGCGGGGAGTCCTGGAAGCAGAACTGCTGGACGTGGTAGCCGGCCTCGCCGAGGGTGGCGCCGGCCGAGCCGCCGGCCAGCCCCGTGCCGATGATGATGATCTTCTTCTTGCGCTTGTTGGCCGGGTTGACCTGCTTGGCCTCGAACTTGCGGGTCGTCCAGCGCTCCTCGATGGGGCCCTTGGGCGCCTTGGCGTCGGCGATCGGCTCGCCGGACTTGTAGAAGCCGTTTGTCATGTCCTCAGCTGCCATGTGATCAGCTCACCCATCCGAAGGTGATGGAGACGGGGACGGCGACGAAACCGAGCGTGACCAGCGCGGCGACGGTCGCGGAGAGGCCCCGCAGGGCGTTGTGGCTGCGCGGGCTGCGCATTCCGAGCGTCTGGAACGCGCTCCAGATGCCGTGGTTGAGGTGGAGGCCGACGAGCAGGACCGCGACGACGTACCAGACGGTGATGTACCAGCGGGACGGGTCGAAGTCGGCGACCATCCGCTCGTAGGGGGTGGCGTCGGCGCCCTTGGGGTTCAGGGCGAAGAACGTGAGGTCCAGCAGGTGCCAGACGACGTAGACGGCGATGATGACGCCGCCGTACCGCATGGTCCGGGCGGCATAGCCCTGCGCGTGCGACTTCTTGCGCGACTGGTACTTCACCGGGCGGGCGGCCGAGGCGCGGCGCGCGAGCGACACCGCCGACCACATGTGCAGGACGACCGAGGCGCCGAGCACGAGCTCGATGAGCGTCAGCACGGTCCGCCGCGGTACCGCGGGCTCGCCCATCGTGCGCAGCCAGTGCGCGTAATGGTTGAAGTCCTCCGCGCCGAGGAAGATCTTCAGGTTCCCGATCATGTGCAGGACCAGGTACAGCACGAGGATGCCGCCGGTGACGGCCATGACGGCCTTCTTGCCGACGGTCGACCGGTAGATCGCAGGTATCGCTATAGCCACGACCTGCACGCTATGTCCGGTTCGGCGATTCGTTCCAAGTCATGAACGCACTTGTGGCGATAGCCGCAGGCTATGAACACATGCGGCGAGGCCCTTGTGGCCGTTCCGTGACAATCGTCCGGGTGAGGGACTTCACAGCGGGTGCGGGAACCTCATCGGGGAGTGACCCAGAAGACATTGACGGAGGTCAGGGACTTGTGGTCGGCGCTCCCGATCAGCGCCCGGGCCCGTCCTGGTCGGCCTGCCGCGACAGCAGGAGGACGGCGAGGTCGTCGGTGAGGGCGTCGCCGTTGAGCCGCTCGACCTCGCCCACGAGCGCGTCGATCAGCGACCGTCCGGCCGCGCCGCGGGTGCGCGCGGCGCGGGCCAGGTCGACCAGGCCCTCGGTGCCGAGCCGGTCGGAGCCGTCGCCGACCCGCCCCTCGATCAGGCCGTCGGTGTAGAGCATCAGCCCCCAGGACTCGCCGAGGTCGATCTCGGTGGTCGGCCACTCCGCGCCGGGCACGAGGCCGAGCGCCGGGCCGTGCGCGTAGTCGGGGAGCGCCGCGACCTCGCCGCCGTCCCCCGGCGCCCCGCGGAACAGCAGCGGCGCGGGATGGCCGGCCAGGTGCATCCGGGCGGTCCGCCGGGACGGCGCGATCGTGATCATGCAGAGGGTGGTGAAGATCTCCTCGCTGCGCCGCTCGTGGCCGAGGACGGTGTCGAGGGTGCCGAGGAGCTGCTCGCCGGTGTGCCCGGCGAGGACGAGGGTCCGCCACGCCATCCGGAGCTGGACGCCGAGGGCCGCCTCGTCGGGGCCGTGCCCGCAGACGTCCCCGATCATCAGGTGGACGGCGCCGCCCTCGGTCTGCACGGTGTCGTAGAAGTCGCCGCCGAGCAGCGCCCGCCGCCGGCCCGGCCGGTAGCGGGTGTGGTGCCGCAGGGACGGGTCCTCGATCAGCGGGACCGGCAGCAGGCCGCGCTCCAGCCGGGCGTTCTCACGGCCGAGGATGCGGGCCTCGACGAGCCGCCGCTCGGTCTCCTCCGAGCGCTTGCGCTCGATGGCGTAGCGGATCGCGCGGGCCAGCAGCGGCCCGTCGACCTCCTGCTTGACCAGGTAGTCCTCGGCGCCCGCGGCGACCGCCCGGACGCCGAGCCGGCCGTCGTCCAGGCCGGTCAGCACGACGACGGCGGCCGGGCCGGAGAACGCGAGCACCTGGTGCAGCCCCTCCAGCCGGTCGATGCCGGGCGTGGAGAGGTCGACGATGATGCACTGGGTGCGGCGCGTCAGCATGCGCCGCGCGGAGTCGAGGTCGCTCGCCACGGTGATCTCCGTGTCCAGACCGCTGTCGGCGAGCATCTTCTCCACCATGAGCACGTCGGTGGGGTCGTCGTCGATGAGGAGCAGGTCGATCCTGTCCTCGGTACCTGGCGTGAGGGGATGCGTCTGGTGACTGATGGTGCTCACAGGTCATTCCGGACTGTCGGGCTGGCGACGGCACTGGCAACGGCCGGGTCGTCCCGCCTGTTCCTGCGGCCGCAGGAGCGGTACGGGCCGCGCCGGGGCAGCGGCATGGGCCTAGCCGCCAGGGTCCCGGCTCATGGAGCGGAGGAAGCATCGCTCCGTACGGTGACGACTTTAGCGTGTCACCGGCTCCGGGCGCATCCCCCGAGCCCGGCTTCGCGAGCGTTTCCGGACGGTCCGAAACCCGTGCGTCCTGCTGAAAAACCAGTCGTGCGACAAGGGGTGCGCTGCATAGCCTTCGTCGCGTGAAGCCGTTGCCAGAAAAGAATCCTGGCGGCCCCGACCACGTCACCCGAGGGGGAGCGAACTCCCTCGATCCCTGGAGCGCCTCACGCGCCGACCGCAGAGCTCCGGCGCGCTACCTGCTCGCGCTGCTGCGCGCCCAGTGGCGCAGCGTGACCGCGGGCGCCGCCCTCGGGGTGGCCTGGATGCTCAGCCAGGCGCTGATGCCCGCCGCGCTCGGCCGCGCCATCGGCGACGGCGTCGCGGCGCGGGACGAGCGCGCCCTCGTGGCGTGGGCGGCCGTCCTGCTCGGCCTCGGCGTCGCGCAGGCCGTGACGGGCGTGCTCCGGCACCGGTTCGCCGTGTTCAACTGGCTGGCCGCCGCGTACCGGACCGTCCAGCTCGTGACCCGGCAGACCACCCGACTCGGTTCGACGCTGCCGAAGCGGCTGACCGCGGGCGAGGTGGTGAGCGTCGGCATGTCCGACGTGGCGCACATCGGGGAGGCCCTCGACATCATCGCGCGCGGGTCGGGCGCCGTGGTCTCGATCGTCGTCGTGGCCGGCCTCCTGCTGACGACCTCGCCGCCGCTCGGCCTGATCGTCCTGGTCGGCGTCCCGCTGATCCTGGTGGCCGCGGCGCCGCTGCTGCGCCCGTACCGCGAGCGGGAGCAGGCGCACCGCGAGCTGGTCGGCGAGCTGACCACGCACGCCACCGACCTGGTCGCGGGCCTGCGAGTGCTGCGCGGGATCGGCGGCGAGACGCTGTTCTCCGGCCGCTACCGCGCCGAGTCGCAGCGGGTGCGCGCGGCCGGGGTGGCGGTCGCGCGGGCCGAGACGCGGATGAACGGCGCCGAGGTGCTCCTGCCCGGCCTGCTGATCGCGCTGGTCACCTGGGCCGGAGCCCGGTTCGCCGTGCGGGGGTCGATCGGCGTCGGCGAGCTGGTCGCCTTCTACGGGTACGCGGTGTTCCTGATCGTTCCGCTGAAGACCCTCGGCGAGGCCGCCAGCAAGATCACCAAGGGCCTGGTGGCGGCGGGCCGGGTCACCGCGCTGCTGCGGCTCGACCCCGAGCTGCCCGCCGCCGGGACGGCCCGGCCGCCGGCCGGCGCCGAGCTGGTCGACATCGCGTCCGGGCTGGTCGTGCGGCCGGGCCGGGTCACCGCGGTCGCGGCGGCCGACCCGCGCGACGCGCAGGCGATCGCCGACCGCCTCGGCCGGTACGCCGACGGCGAGGTCGACTTCGGCGGCGTCCCGCTGCGCGCGGTCGCGGACGTCCGGAAGCGGATCCTGGTCGCGGTCAACGAGGACCGGCTGTTCTCCGGCCCGCTGGCGGAGTCCCTCGCGCCGGACGCCGACGGGCCCGCGCTTCAGGCCGCGGTCCGCGCGGCCTGCGCCGAGGACGTCGTCGACGCTGTCGGGCTCGACGCGCACGTGGCCGAGGCAGGGCGGGAGTTCTCCGGCGGCCAGCAGCAGCGCCTCCGCCTTGCGCGGGCGCTCGCCGCCGACCCCGACGTCCTCGTCCTGGTGGAGCCGACCAGCGCGGTGGACGCGCACACCGAGGCGCGCATCGCCGAAAGGCTCGGCGAAGCGCGCGCGGGCCGCACCACCGTGGTGTGCACGACGAGCCCGCTGATGCTGGACCGCGCCGACCACGTCGCCTTCGTCCGGGACGGCGTGGTCGTCGCGGAGGGAACACACCGGGAACTGCTGGACGCCGAGTCGAGCTACGCGGCGACCGTCACCAGAGGCGAGGCGGTAGAAAGGGCGACGACGTGAGCACCGAGATCCTGCCGGTCGCGACACCCGCGCAGGTGCGGGCCTACGCCCGGCGCCTCGTGCTCCGGCATCCCCGCGACCTCGCCGCGGTGCTGGGCCTGCACGCGCTGGCCGCCGCCACCGGGCTCGTCACGCCGCGGCTGCTCGGCGCGCTGGTCGAGGACGTCCGCGACGGCCGCGCCGACATCGACACCACCGGCCTCGCCATCGCCGGGTTCGTGATCCTCCAGGGCGTGCTGATCAGGTACGCCTACCTGGCGTCGGCGAAGCTGGGCGAGCGGGTGCTGGCGGAACTGCGGGAGGAGTTCGTCGACCGCGTCCTGGCGCTGCCGCTGTCCAGGGTCGAGCGCGCGGGGACCGGCGACCTGGTCACCCGCGCGTCCCGCGACGTTGACACGCTGAGCACCTCTGTCCGGTACGCGATGCCGGAGACGCTCGTCGCCGTCGTCGTGGGCGGGCTCACCGTCGCCGCGCTGATGCTGAACGGCCCGCTGGTCGCGCTGCCCGCGCTGGTCGCCGTGCCGCTGCTGGTCGCGGTGATGCGCTGGTACCTGCCCCGCGCCCACGAAGGCTACCTGCGCGAGAACGCGGCCTGGGCGCGCATCGGCGACGGGCTGGCCGAGACCGTCCAGGGCGCCCGGACCGTGGAGGCCCTCGGCCTCGCCGAGCGGCGGCACGAGCGCGGCGACGCCGACATCGCGGCGTCCTACAAGGTGGAGCGGTACACGCTGCGCCTGCGCACGGTGCTGTTCCCGGTGATGGAGATGAGCTTCGTCCTGCCCGTCGTGTCGACGCTGCTCGTCGGCGGCCTGCTCTACATGAACGGCATGGCGACGCTCGCGCAGGTGACCACCGCGACCCTGTACGCCCAGCAGCTCATCGAACCGGTGGACGCGCTCATGTCCTGGCTGGACGAGCTGCAGCTCGGCGGCGCGTCCCTGGCCCGGCTGCTCGGCGTGGGCACCGTCCCGCCCGACCGCACGCCCGGCGACGGGCGGCCCGCCGGCGAGCGGATCACGGCGCGCGACGTCCACTACTCCTACCGGCCCGGCCACGACGTCCTGCACGGCGTGGACCTCGACCTGCGGCCGGGCGAGCGGCTCGCGATGGTCGGGCCCAGCGGCGCGGGCAAGTCGACGCTCGGCCGCCTGCTCGCCGGCGTCGACGGCCCGCGCGCGGGCGCCGTCACCGTCGGCGCGGACGGCGGCGTCCCCCTGGTCGAGCTGCCCCTGGACGACCTGCGCGGCCATGTCGCGCTGGTCACCCAGGAGCACCACGTGTTCCGCGGCACCCTCCGCGAGAACCTCGTGATGGCCCGCCCGGACGCCACCGACGACGACATCCGCGAGGTCCTCGAAGCCGTCGACTGGGACGGCCCCGCCCTCGACACCGCCGTCGGCTCGGGCGGCGAGACCCTGTCGCCCGCCCAGGCGCAGCAGCTCGCCCTGGCCCGGCTCGTCCTCGCCGACCCGCACACGCTCGTCCTGGACGAGGCGACGTCGCTGCTCGACCCGCGCGCCGCCCGCCGCCTGGAGCGCTCGCTCGCCGCCGTCCTGGACGGCCGCACCGTCGTCGCCATCGCGCACCGCCTCCACACCGCCCACGACGCCGACCGCGTGGCCGTGGTGGAGGACGGCCGCATCACCGAACTGGGCACCCACGACGCCCTTCTGGCGGCCCAAGGCTCCTACGCGGCGCTTTGGGCCTCCTGGAGGAGTTAGGGCGCGGGCTACCCCTCTAGGGATTCCTTTAGGAAGGAGACCTGGATGTGGAGGAGGTTCTCGGCGACCACTTCCTGCGGGGTCATGTGGGTGACGCCCGAGAGGGGGAGGACGGTGTGGGGGCGTCCGGCCGCCAGCAGCGCCGACGACAGGCGCAGGGTGTGCGCGGCCACCACGTTGTCGTCCGCCAGGCCGTGGATGATCATCAGCGGGCGCTTCAGGTCCGGGGCCCGGTCGAGCAGGGAGTTGGCGGAGTAGTTCTCCGGCTCCTCGTCGGGGTGGCCCAGGTACCGCTCGGTGTAGTGGGTGTCGTACAGGCGCCAGTCGGTGACCGGGGCGCCGGCGACGCCGGCGTGGAAGACGTCCGGGCGGTACAGGACCGCGAGGGCCGCGAGCCAGCCGCCGAACGACCAGCCGCGGATGCCGACGCGGTCGAGGTCGAGCGCGGCGGGGTGCTTGCGGGCGGCCTCGATCAGCGCGCTGATCTGGTCCTCCATGACGGGCTCGACGAAGTCGCCGCGCACCGCGCGCTCCCAGGCGGGGCCGCGGGCCGGGGTGCCGCGCCCGTCCGCGATCACGACGGCGAAGCCCTGGTCGGCGAGCCACTGCGCCTCGCAGTACATGCGCTGGACGGCGAGGACGCGCTGGGCGTGCGGCCCGCCGTAGGGGTCCATCAGGACGGGCAGGCGGCCGTGGTCCGGCTCCCACCCGGTGGGCAGCAGCACGGCGGTGCGCAGCTCGCGGTCCCCGGCGCGCAGCAGCTCCACCCGCGGCGTGATCACCGGGGTCTCGGCGAACGAGACGACGGGGTGGACCGCGGACGCGGTGCGCACCTCGGCCTCCGAGCCGGGGCGGTCGAGCCGCGCGCCCGTGACCACGGTGACGCCGCCCGAGCGGGTGCCGGAGAAGACGCCCCGCCCCTCGGTCAGCCGGGTCACCTCGCCGCCCTCGTAGGAGTAGAGGTGCACCTCGGTGGGCTCCTCCGAGGCGGTGAACAGGATCGACTCGCCGTCCACGCCGAGGACGGAGCGCAGCTGCAGGCCGGCGGGCGTGACGGGCTCGCCGGCGACGGTGATGCGGCGGGTGTCGGTCGCGGCGTCCTCGGTGGCCCAGACGAGGTCGCCGCCGTGCGTCCGGACGGGCAGACCGGGGATGATCTCCGTCCAGACGGGGTCGTGCTCGGTGTGCAGCAGCGACGTCTCGCCGTTGGTCGGATCGACCTTCAGCACCCGCTGGGACCGCTGGTCGCGCGGCTGCACGACGATCAGCAGGCCGTGCCGGTCCCACACGGCGGTCACGAGGTAGGGGAACATGCCGCGGTCCCAGGCGACCGCGAGCCGCCCCCCGTCGACCTTCAGCAGCACCAGGGACACCATGGCGTTCGGCGTGCCCGCCGCCGGGTAGGCGATCTCGGACGGCGGCCGGTCCGGGTTGGCGGGGTCGGCGATGTGCCAGCGCTGCACGGGCGTCTCGTCCACCCGCGCGACCAGCAGGGTCCCGCCGTCGGGGGACCACCAGTGGCCGCGCATCCGGCCCATCTCCTCCGCCGCGACGAACTCGGCGAGACCGTAGGAGACCTGGTCGGACTCGGGCTCGACGAGCGCGCGGTCGTCGCCGCCGTCCATCTCGATGATCCGCGGCGTGCGGCCCGACACGTACGCGACGCGGCGGCCCGCCGGGTCGGGGCGCGGGTCGAAGACGGGCGCCCGGGCGGGCAGCTCCCGGACGAGCGCGGTGTCGAGGTCGACGGCGTAGAGGCGGCCGCCCAGGGTGAAGACGGCCTGCTTCACGGCGCGGTCGGTCGCGTACCCGACGATGCCGCCCGCCTGCTCGCGGGCGCGCTCGCGGCGGGCCCGCTCCTCGGCGGGCAGGTTCTCCTCGCCGGGGACGTCCAGCGCGGCCGGGTCGGCGACGCACTCCTCCTCGCCGGTGGCGGTGTCCAGCGTCCACAGGCAGGTCACCGGGTCGTCGCCCGCCCGGGTGCGCAGGAAGACGACGCGCGACCCGTCCGGCGCGATCTGGAAGGCGCGCGGGACGCCGAGGCTGAACCGTCGCGTGCGGGCGCTCTGCCGCGGATAGCTGATGCTCATGGCATCCGAGTCTGCCAGGGCGGTGCGGAAGTACGGCGCACGGCGGCCTCCTGCCCCCTATGATCACGGGTCGTCGCGTAGCGGACGGGAATGTCCCGTGCCCGTGTCCGCCCTCGCGTAAGCTCAAAGCTTCCCCAAGCACTTTCATCGTCGCGGGCTGAGGAGTGGTCAATGCCTGAGCTGCAGCCGGGAGACCCCCGGCGGCTCGGTTCCTACGAGATCGTCGAAAGGCTCGGTGAGGGCGGCCAGGGCGTCGTCTACGGCGGGGTCGACGCCTCCGGGAACCGCGCTGCGATCAAGCTCCTGCGGGCCGACCTGGCCGGCGACACCATGGCCCGCAACCGGTTCGTCCGGGAGGCTCAGGCGGCCAAGCAGGTCGCCCGGTTCTGCACCGCGCAGGTCCTGGAGGCCGACGTCGCGGGCGACCAGCCCTACATCGCGAGCGAGTACGTGCCGGGGCCGTCGCTGTACAAGCAGGTCACCGAGACCGGCCCGATCAGCGGCGCGCCGCTGGACCGGCTGGCGATCGGCACCGCGACCGCGCTGGTGGCGATCCACCAGGCCGGGATCGTGCACCGCGACTTCAAGCCGCACAACGTGATCATGGCCCCGGACGGGCCCCGCGTCATCGACTTCGGCATCGCGCGGGCCCTCGACACCGGGCAGACCAACGCGACCAAGGCGATCGGCACCCCGTCCTACATGGCGCCCGAGCAGGTGGCGGGCGCGACGCTCACCGAGGCCGTGGACGTGTGGGCCTGGGCCACCACGATGGTGTTCGCCGCGACCGGGCACCCGCCGTTCGGCGACGACACCGTGGTCGCGGTGATCAACCGGGTGATGCACGAGCCGCCGTCGCTGGACGGCGTGCCCGCCGACCTGCACCGGCTGATCGCCGCCTGCCTGGCCAAGGAGCCGGAGCGGCGGCCGACCGCGCAGCAGATCATGATGGCGCTGATCGGCAGCGGCCCGGGGGGCGGCCCCGGCGTCATCCCCGGCGCCGGGCAGACCCGCATGGACGACCCGGCCCAGGCCACCACGATGCTCGCGGAGGGGTCGACGCTCGCCGCGGGCGGCCTTGCCGGCGCGGGGATGATGGCGGGCGGCGCCACCCACCCGGGCCGCGGGGCGCCCGGCGTCGCGCCGCGCGACTACACCGGCACCCTCCCGCCTGCGGGCCCCCAGACAGGGGCGCCCCGCGGCGGCTACAACGACTGGGAGCCCGAGCGCAAGTCCAAGTGGCCCATCTTCGGAGCGATCGCGGCGATCGCCGTGCTGGCGCTGGTCGTGGGGCTGTTCATGGCGACCCAGGGCAACAAGGACGACAGCGGCGGCACGCCCACCCCGGCCGTCACCGACTCCGGCTCGGTCTCGGAGTCGCCGACGTCCGAGGAGCCGGAGGCGCCCACGCCGACCCGCACCAAGACGCGTGAGAACACGCCGCAGCCGCCGACGTCCCGGCCGCCGACGGAGGCGCCGACCAGCGAGACCCCCACCGAGGCGCCGACCAGTGACACGCCGACCACCACGCCCACCTCTCCCACCGGGGGCACCGGCGGAGGCGGTGGCGGCACCGGCGGTGGCGGTGGCGGTGACGGCACCGGCACGGGAGCGGGCGGCACCGGCGGCGGCACCGGCGGCGGCACCGGCGGAGGCGGCTGACGCGGCCCCGCGGCGACCCTCCGGGATGTGCGGGGCAGGGCGGTCATCGCCGCCGTGCCGGGCACTGAGTACGCTCGGGGACTATGAAGGAGCCGCGGATCCTGTTCGTCCACGCCCATCCGGACGACGAGTCCATCGGAACCGGGGCGAGCATGGCCAAATACGCCGCCGAGGGCGCCCACGTCTGCCTCGTCACCTGCACGCTGGGCGAGGAGGGCGAAGTCATCCCCGAGGAGCTTCGCCACCTGGCCTCCGACAAGGAGGACGCCCTCGGCGAGTACCGGATCGGCGAGCTCGCCGCGGCCTGCCAGGCGCTCGGCGTCCGCGACCACCGCTTCCTCGGCGGTCCCGGTCGCTGGCGCGACTCCGGCATGATGGGCGCCCCCACGAACGACGACCCGCGCTGCTTCTGGCAGGCGGACGTCACGACCGCCGCGCTGGACCTCGTGAGCGTCATCCGGGAGGTCCGCCCGCACGTGATCGTCACCTATGACGAGCGCGGCAACTACGGCCACCCCGACCACATCCAGGCGCACCGCGTCACGTGGCGGGCGTTCGAGCTGGCCGCCGACCCGTCCCACGAGGACGGCGCCGAGCCGTGGCGGGCGGCCAAGGTCTACGCCTACGCCACCCCGCGGACGGTCCTCGCCCGCGCGATCGCGGTGATGCGCGAGGCCCGGCTGCCGTTCGCCCGCGTCGCGGGGTTGGAGGAGCTCGGTTCCGGCGTCCCGGACGGGGAGGTCACCACGGTCGTGGACGCCCGCGCCCACCTGCCCGCCAAGCTGTCCGCGCTGCGCGCCCACCACACCCAGATCACGGTCGCGCCCGAGCAGGTCGGGCCGTTCTTCGCGCTCTCGAACAACCTGGGGCAGCAGGCGTTCGGCACCGAGTACTTCATCCTCCAGGCGGGCGAGCTCGGCCCGGTCGGCCCCGGCCGCCGCGAGCGGGACCTGTTCGCCGGGCTGACGAGCACGGCGGACTGACCGGCCCCGGTACGCTGGCGTCCGTGGACAAGGACGACGAGGCCCGGGTGCGGCTCGCCAAGAACGCCCCTCGCGCGGACGAGGGCGCGAAGGACGCCGAGGCCCCGGCCGACGTCGCCGAGACAGGCGCCCCCGACGCCCCCGAGGCTCCCGGCGACGGGAGCCCGGACGTCGGCGCGACCGCCCTGGAACCGGACGGCGGCGAGGGCCCCGGCGACGCGTTCGTGTCCGGCGCCGCCTACGCCGCGCTCGGCGTCCTCGGCGGCGTGTTCGGCGTGGTCGGCTCGTTCGTGCAGGACTGGACCGTCGGCCCCGTTCCGCTCGCGGCGCTCGTCCTGGTCGCGCTGGTCTTCGCGATGGCGTGGCTGTCGGGGAAGGGCATGGGCGGGCGTCTCGGCGCGACGGTCCCCGCGGTCGTCTGGGGCGTCGTGGTGTTCGTCCTGTCCATGCGCCGCCCCGAGGGCGACCTCGTCGTCCCGGCGACGACGGCCGGGTACGTGTTCATCATCGGCGGCATGGTCGCCGCCGTGATCGGGATCATGCTCGTCCCGCCGGCCCGCCCGCCGGGCGACTGGCTGCTCGGCAAGGCGGGCCGTACCCAGCGGTAGCGCGGGTCACCGTAGGAAACGAGGGTCCGCCCCAGGGAGCGGACCCTCGTCTCAGCTCGCCACGGGGGCGGGTTCGGGATCCTTCTGCAGCGACGTGCCTGCCTGGTGGCCCTTGAGGGTGAGGCAGGCGGCGGCGCTCAGCAGGATGACGGCGATCGGCAGCCACATCGTCGGCTTCATGGCGTGGACGAAGCCGTGCGAGAACACCTGGCCGGCCAGCTCCTGGATGCGGTGCGCGACGCCCGGAGAGACGCCGGGCGGCAGTTGCTGCCGCGCCCCGCTCTGCCCCGCGCCGACCTCCAGGCCGCCCTTGGCGGCGTCCGCGAAGCCCTGCACGAAGCCGCCGCGCACGTCCGGCGGGAGGGCCGCCGAACGGGTGGCCGCCTCGTCCCGCAGCGAGGACGCGAGCTGGTTCTGCAGGACGGCGCCGACGGCGGCGCTGCCGAGCACCGACCCGACCTGCCGGATCATGTTGTTGACGCCGGACGCGGCGCCGGCGAGGCGCGGCGGGACGTTCCGCGTCGCCTCGGTGGCCATCGGCGCGAACACGCCGCCGATGCCGAACCCGGACACCACGAGCGGGGCGATGAACGCGGTCCAGTGGGTGCCGACCTCGGCGACGACCAGGATCCACGCCATGCCGACGCCGTAGAGGGTCAGCCCGGCCATCAGGATGAACTTGCCGCCGATGCGGTCCGACATCCGGCCCGCGACCGGGGCGAGGAGCATCGACACCAGCGACGACGGCGCCATGACGAGGCCCGCCTTGAGGGCGCTGAAGCCGAGCACCGACTGCAGGTAGATCGTCATCGGCAGGAACATGCCGATCATGCCGACCGAGACGGCCGCGCCGACGAGGTTCAGGATCGTGAAGTTGCGGTCCTTGAACAGCGAGAACGGCACGAGCGGCTCGCGGTCCTGGCGCCCCCGCTGGTGCACCACGAAGATCACGAAGAGCGCGAGCCCGGCGGCGATCAGGCCCCAGATGCCCTCGTTCCACTCGTACTTCTGGCCCTCGGTCAGCGCGAACGTGACGCAGAACAGGGCGGCGGAGGCCAGCAGCACGCCCGCGACGTCGAACCGGTGCCGGACGGTGCGGGTGTGGCCCGGCAGGATCGGGACGGCCATGGCCAGCACGAGGACGCCGATCGGCAGGTTCACGAAGAAGATCCACCGCCAGTCGAGGCTGGTGACCAGCAGCCCGCCGATCGTCGGCCCGGCGATGGTGGACACGCCCGCCACCGCGCCCCAGACGCCGAGCGCGGCGCCGCGCCGCTCCGGCGGGAACACGCTGATGATGATGGACATGGTCTGCGGCATCAGCAGCGCGGCGCCGAGCCCCTGCACGGCGCGTGCCGCGATCAGCTGCGCCGGGTCCTGGGAGATCCCGCACGCCAGGCTGGACAGCGTGAACAGCGCGACGCCGGCGATGAACAGGTTCTTCTTGCCCCACAGGTCGCCGAGGCGGCCGGCGGTGATGAGCAGCACCGCCAGCACCAGGATGTAGGCGTTGACGACCCACAGTACCTGGTCCAGCGAGGCGTCAAGCTTGTCGATCATGCTCGGGATCGCGATGTTCACGATCGTCAGGTCGAGCAGCGTCATGAAGAATCCGAGGGAGAGCGTCAGCAGGATCGCCCAGGGATTGCCGCTCCATCTCTTCATGGGGCCCCCATTTCGTCGGTGCGCCTTGGTTCGTCGGCGCGTCGTGGTCGGGGCCGCGGGTGGCAGATGGCCCGCGGCTCGGTGTCGTCGAAGGTGAGCCGTCCGGTCTCCAGGTCGTCGACGAGCCCGCGCACGTAGTCGAGCTCGCAGCGCACGCGCGCGATCTGCCATTCCTGGTCGATCAGCTTGTAGCGCTCGATGCCCCGCTTGAGCAGCGACTCGTGCGCGGCCTGGTGCCCCGCCAGCGCCGCCTCCAGGAGGACGGTCCGCTTGCCCAGGAGCCGGGCGACCTCGCCCTCGGGCAGCAGGTTGATGAACGCCAGCGCGGTGCCGAAGAGCGGGAACTCCTCGGCCGGACGGACGAGCAGCTCGGCCAGCCGGAACTGCGCGGCGTCCCGCCCCGCGCTGGTCACCGCGTAGACCGTGCGCTCGGGGCGGCGGCCCTCCCGGCTGGTCTCCAGCGGCTCGATCAGCCCGGCCGCCGCGAGCCGCTCCACCGAGTGGTAGAGCGACCCATGCGTGATCTTGACGGCCTGGTCGTAGGCGTGGTCGCGGATGCGCTGCTGCATCTCGTACGGGTGCATGGGCCCGTCGCACAGCATGCGCAGCACGGTGAGCGCGAGCGGCGTGAGGGGTCGTGACATGCCGACAGCCTTATGGTCGATCTCGATTAGTCCACATAGACTAATCCAGTCAGACGGCTTTCGTCATCTTCCTTTTGAAATCCGGCATATACGGCCAGGTCAGCGCACGGCGTCCACGGTGTTGGCGGCGCCGTTGCGGGACACGTAGTCGCCGACCCGGTCCTCCCGGACGGCGGTGAAGAGCTTGCCGACGCCATCCTCGTCCAGCAGTACGACACTCTGCCGGTCCCGCTCGGCCATCTGCGCGACCGGGGCCGTCAGATACTCCACCAGCGAGGTCTTCAGCAGCCGGTGCGCCAGCCCGCGCAGCGTGCCGGAGGTGACGGAGTCGTCCACGGTCACCGAGCGGGTCGAGGCCCGCACGAACCGGTCGATCTTGATCGGGTTCCGGGTGTCCAGCGCCCTGGCGGCGAGCGCGTGCAGGAACGCCTGCTGCCGCTTGATCCGGTCGAGGTCGCCGGCGGGCAGGTTCCACCGCTGCCGGACGAAGTCGAGCGCCTCGGCGCCGTTCAGGTGGTGCCGCCCCGCCTGCCAGGTCCGGTCGTGCATGGGGTCGTGGGTCGTCTTGGTGACGGTGACGTCCACGCCGCCGAGGGCGTCGGTCATCTTCACGAACCCGCCGAAGTCCAGCGCGGCGTAGTGGTCGACGCGGACCCGGGTGAGCTGTTCCACCGTCCGGATCAGCAGTGAGGGCCCGCCGTGGGCGAACGCCGCGTTGATCTTGGTGAGGCCGTGCCCGGGGACGGGCACCCAGGCGTCCCGGGGGATCGAGATCAGCGACACCCGGTCGCCGCGCCCGGACAGGTGCACCAGCATGATCGTGTCGGCGCGGGCGCCCATCGAGGGGATGTCCGCGCGCCGGTCGGACCCGATCAGCAGCCAGTTCTCGCCGCGCCCGGACGAGGACGGGCGGCCCCCGGCGGTCGGCAGCGCCCCCGAGACCCGCTTGATCTCGCCGTCGTAGAAGCGCTGCAGGAAGTACAGGCCGCCCGCGAGCAGCAGCAGGAGGCCCGCCGCCAGCCCCCCGCACCCCATGATCACCCGGCGTCGACTCCTGTTCCGCAGCATCCCCCCACCCTCGCCGCGGAACGCGGCGGAGGCGGTCGCGCCGGGCGGGCGCTGCCCGAGCCTTGGCGGAGACCCGGGTTTGCGATGACGAAAAGTCGCCGGAATGAGTAAGGAACGCCGCCGGGCGCCGTTGACCGGCGGCGTTCCAGACCTGTCGCCGGCTGCGCGCCGGCCGTTCGGTCAGCCCTTGAGGGCGATCTCCAGCTGGTCGAGGGCCCAGTCGAGCTCGTCGCGCTCGATGACCAGCGGCGGGGCGAGGCGCAGCGTGGTCTCGTGGGTCTCCTTGGCCAGGACGCCGAGTTCCATCAGCCGCTCGCTGACCGGGCGGGCCTTGCCGTTCAGCTCCACGCCCGCCCACAGGCCGCGGCCCCGCACCTCGCGGACGAGGTCGCCGGGCAGCCGCCCGAGCCGGTCGTGCATGTGGGCGCCCAGCGTCCGTGAGCGCTCCTGGTACTCGCCGGTCTTCAGCATCGCGATGACCTCGCGGCCGATCGCGCAGGCGAGCGGGTTGCCGCCGAACGTCGAGCCGTGCTGGCCCGGCTTGAACACGCCGAGGACGTCCCGGTCGGCGACGACCGCCGACACCGGCATGATGCCGCCGCCGAGGGCCTTGCCGAGGATGTAGACGTCGGGCACGACGTCCTCGTGCTCGACCGCGAACGTCGCGCCGGTGCGGCCGAGGCCCGACTGGATCTCGTCGGCGATCATCAGCGTGCCGTTCGCCGTGCACAGCTCGCGCACCGCGCGCAGGAACCCGCTCGGCGGGACGTTCACGCCGGCCTCGCCCTGGATCGGCTCGATCAGCACGCCGACCGTGTCGCCGTCCATCGCTGCCTTGAGCGCCTCGACGTCCCCGTACGGCACGGTCCGGAAGCCCGGCGTGTAGGGGCCGTAGGAGTCGTGGGCGTCGGGGTCGGTCGAGAAGCTGATGATCGTGGTCGTGCGGCCGTGGAAGTTGCCCTCGAAGGCGATGATGTTCGCCTGCCCGGCCGGGACGCCCTTGACCTCGTAGCCCCACTTGCGGGCCGTCTTCAGCGCGGTCTCGACGGCCTCGGCGCCGCTGTTCATCGGCAGGACCATGTCCTTGCCGCACAGCTCGGCGAGGTCGGCGACGAAGGGGCCGAACTGGTCGTGGTCGAACGCGCGGCTCACCAGCGTGACGCGGTCGAGTTGCCGCCGCGCGGCCTCGGTCAGCCGCGGGTTGCGGTGCCCGAAGTTGACGGCCGAGTAGGCGGCGAGCATGTCGAGGTAGCGGCGGCCCTCGACGTCGGTCAGCCAGACGCCGTCGGCCTCGGAGACCACGATGGGAAGGGGGTGGTAGTTGTGCGCGCTGTGGTCCTCGGACATCGCTCGCAGCTGGTCGGTCGGCGTCACGACGCTCCTTCGCGGCTCGGCCCGGCCGGTCGGGCCGGGGCATGGCTGGGACACCGGGCACGATGCCGGTGCCGAGGGGGAGGAGGCCGGGCGGATCAGGTGGCCGCCGGTCCGTACCCAGCGTATGTTCGGAAATGAATTCCGACCAATGACGAAAACCGACTTAGGGGGTGTTATTTGTTGCGTCTTGACGAGCTGGACCGGCGAATCGTTGCGCGGTTGCTGGAGGACGGGCGGGCCTCGTACGCGCAGATCGGCGACAAGGTCGGGCTGTCGGCGCCCGCGGTGAAGCGCCGCGTCGACCGGCTCCGCGCGGACGGAGTGATCAACGGCTTCGCCGCCGTGGTCGACCCGGCCGCGCTCGGCTGGACGACCGAGGCGTTCATCGAGATCTTCTGCACCGGGGCGACGTCCCCCGAGGAGATCTACTCCAGCGTCCGCGGCCACCCGGAGGTCGTCGCGGCGTACACGATCAGCGGCGACGCCAGCGCGCTCGTGCACGTGCGGGCCCGCGACATCCAGCACCTGGAGCAGGCCCTCGAACGGCTGCGCCGGGAGGACAACATCACCGCGACCAAGACGTCGATCGTGCTGTCCCGGCTGATCGGCCGCCCGACCGACGCGCCTTCGGCCTGAGCCGGCACAGCCTGAGCAGGCACAGCCTGAGCCGTCACCGCCGGGCCGTCGCCGCCGGAAGCTGTTACCGACCAGTAGGCTTCCGCCATGGACTTCGCGACCGCTGACCTCATCGACGACTTCGGGGAAGAGCTGCGCAGCTGCGAGACGCAGTTCCGGCAGTACGGCAAGCGGCGGGCGTTCGCCGGCCCGGTCGCGACCGTGCGCTGCCACCGCGACAACGGCCTGGTGAAGAGGCTGCTCAACACGCCGGGCGAGGGCCGGGTACTGGTCGTGGACGGCGCGGGCTCGCTGGCGTCCGCGCTGATGGGGGACATGATCGCCGCGGCGGCGGTGGCCAACGGCTGGGCCGGGGTCGTGATCAACGGCGCGGTGCGGGACGTGGCGGCGCTGCGCGAGCTGGACCTCGGCGCGAAGGCCCTCGGGTCGAACCCGCGCAAGAGCGCCAAGGACGGCGCGGGCGAGACGGAGGTCCCGGTGACGTTCGGCGGCGTCGAGTTCCGTCCGGGCGACTGGCTCTACAGCGACGAGGACGGCATCGTCGTCGCGGAGCGCGAACTCCCGCTCTGAGGAGCCCCGGCCCGCGCCCCGAGAGGCCCGGACCCGCGCTCTGAGAGGCCCGAACCCCTCATGGGACCTGGCGGCATGGCGTGAGCTGCCAGGGTTTCGGCGCAAGATCGTGCAAGTCGGCCCTAGCCCGGCGCGGGCGTCCGTCCTTACCGTCTCTCCGCAACCCACCCGAGGTAGGGGAGACATGCGCGCCAAGAAGACACTGCTGGTGCCCGCGGCGGCGATGGGGCTCGTCGTGGGACTCGCGGCCGTGCCGGCCGCCGCGCAGCCGAGACCCTCGATCCCGAAACCGACCGCGAACCCCTGGCAGATGCGGCACTGGCCGCAGACGCAGCCGTGGCAGCGGGCCGAGCCGTCCGCCCGGACGTTCGCGGCGGGCGCCCCGCGCCCGATCGACCCCCAGAACTACGAGCTTCCCGACACGATGACCTGGGACGACTACACCTCGATCCCCGGCACGTCGTGGTCGGACCCGGCCCGCAAGGGGTCGGTGAAGAACTTCAACGTCGCGGTCGTCCTCACCGACTACCCGAACCAGCCGTTCGAGGTCACGCAGCCGAAGAACTCGTCGGTGTTCGGCAACCCGGTGAAGGTCGGCGACGTCCCGCGCGAGCAAGTCGCGAAGTTCTACCAGGACTTCCTCAACAAGCCGCAGGAGCTGAACCACGGCCACACCCTCCACGAGTACTGGATGGAGGACTCCGGCGGCCGGTTCGGGGTGAACCTCACCGGCTTCGGCGCCTACAAGATGCCCGCCAAGGACCACGAGTACGGCGTGGACGGCATGCAGGGCGGGACGGGATGCCCGACCGGCGACACCTGCGGACGCGACCTGCGCAAGGACGCGCGGGACGCGTGGGTCGCCGACATCGGCGAGGAGGCGGCGAACAAGTTCGACTTCGTCTTCTTCCTCAGCGCCGGGCAGGACGAGTCGTCCACGTGGCAGGAGTTCGGCGAGATGAAGTTCGGCACCAAGGAGCAGGTGCCGAACGAGTGGGGGCCGGGCGACCCGAGCCTGCCGAACTGGGTGAAGACCCGGTACATCCCGTGGACGTCCTGGCAGGCCGGCTCGACGATCTGGCCGAACGCCATCCCGGGCGTCTCCTCGACGCAGGCCGAGAGCTCCGGCATGTCGGTGTACGCGCACGAGTTCAGCCACATCCTCGGCATCGGCGACAACTACAACAACCCCTATGGCGAGCCGCCGCGCCGCTCCTACAGCGGCCCGTGGGACATGCTCAGCCGCGGCACGTTCAACGGGCCCGGCGGCCCGCACAGCCGGTGGACGATCCCCGCGACGGGCGGCGGGTCCATGGGCGCGCAGCACATGCTCCGCAACAAGCTGAAGCTCGGCATGGTGAACTCCGACAACGTGCTCCAGCTCAGCCGGGACGCGCTCGCCGCGTCCGGCATGGTCGTGGCCAATGTGACCGCTCGGACGGTCGACCCGGGCAAGGGCGGCCTCACCGGCATCAACGTCAAGCTCGGCGCGGGCGGCGACAAGAGCCCGAAGTGCGACACCGGGACCGACCCGCTGTGCGACGGCGGCGGTTACGACAACTACACCCTCGAAGTCGTCGACCGGATGGGCACGGACTCCTTCACGCCCGACTCCGGCGTCCTGCTGGCGAAGACGAAGGACCAGGACCGCGCCCCCTTCATCTGGGTCGAGGACGCCAACCCGCAGGACATCGACAAGGTCGACTTCGTCCTGCCGGACGGCACGCCGAAGAAGATGACGATCGGTGACTACCGGCAGCTCTCCGACGCGCTCTACCACGCGGGGACGGACTCGGGCAGCGAGTACGAGTACGTCGACCAGGCGAACCGGCTGCACTTCTACGTCCTGAACCTCAGGCGCGACCGCAGGGGCGTCCTGTCCTACACGGTCGCGGTCAGTTCGCTGGACGGCGCCGGGCCGCAGCGGCGCGGCGTGCGGGTCGACTCCGGCCCCGGTCAGCGGACCGCCGCGGGCTGGACGAAGTGCACGATGACGCTCACCAACACGGGGCGGGGCGGCGACGGGCGCCACGGCTCCGACGTGTTCCGCCTGAAGGCCGCCGTGTCCGGTGACGGCTGGACGACGGCGCTGCCGAACGCGCTCGCGACCGCCCCGGCGCAGGGCCGCACGAAGGTGGAGGTCTGGGCGAAGCCCGAGCCGGGCGCCGACCGCCACGCGCTGCTCCGGCTGACGGGGACCTCGGAGAGCGACCCGTCGAAGTCCGACTCGGGGACGTGCGCCCTGCACTGACCCGAACCCGGACGGGACGGTCTCCCGAGGTGGAGGCCGTCCCGTCCCGGATGTCCGGGATGCCCGGGGTGAGGCGGCCGGCGTAACGGACCGCGTAACCAGACTTGTCCTTCCCTAGATCATCTATGGGTCGTCCGCCGCGATCGACAGGGTAGGCGACCGCTTGTGATGATCTCGCGACGCTTTGTGACAGCAGTCCGATGGCCTGGGGCGGCGGTCCTCGCGGCGGGCGTCCTCGCGGCCGGCGCTCCGGCCGCTCCGGGCGTCGCGCACGCGACTGATGCCAGGGCCCTGGCCGCCCCCATGAATCCGCGCGACTTCGACCTGCGCTCCGGCGACGACCTGAGCGGGCCGGTCCGGGCGCTCGGCGGCAGGCTCCGCAGGGCCGGCGTCAGCGCGCTGCTCCGCTCGTCCGGCCACGTCAAGCTGGGAAGCGGCTGCGGCGAGGCGGCCGGGGTCCCGGCCGGGTCCCTCGTCTACTGCTTCGACAAGGCGGACAGCAACACGCGCAGTTGGGTCCCGCAGGGCGTCACGTCCGTCTCTGACGCGACGGCGGGCGAGCGGTGGGCGGGCGGCGTCAGGCCGATCCTGGTGTCCTGGCACAACGGCGGCCGGGTCAGGGTCACGTTCGTGGACCCCGAGCGGCGCGCGTACCGGCACGCCCTGCTCGTCGAGCCCGTGATGGAGGAAGGGCGGCCCACCTACACCGACGTCGGCATCCACGCGGGCGGCATCGCCTGGTACGGCAACAACCTGTACGTCGCCGACACCCGGCACGGGCTGCGCGTGTTCGACATGCGGCAGATCTTCGACCTGACCGGGAACGGCGCGGGGTCGACCGACCATGCCGACCGGATCGGGCTGTACGGCGGCAGGTACTACGCCCACGGGTTCCGGTACGTGATGGCGCAGACGGGCAGCTGGGAGTTCGCCCGCGGCAAGGTCGGCGGCACGTGCAGGGGGTCCGGCCCGCTGCGCATGTCGTGGGCCGCGATCGACCGCACCACCTCGCCGCACGTGCTCATCGCCGGCGAGTACTGCCGTCCCGCCTGGGCGCAGGGACGGGTGGTGACCTGGCCGGTGCGGGCGCTGGCCGGCAGGGGGACCGTGCGCCCCGAGGGCGGCGCGAGCCTTCCGGTCGACCGCGTCCAAGGCGCGGTCAGGGCGCACGGGCAGTGGTGGTTCACCCAGAGCCACGGCGAGAAGCCGGGCCGGCTCTCCTCGACCCGCTACACCGACGGGGGCTGGGCCCCGGTCCAGTCCCGGACGATCTCCCCGGGCCCGGAGGACCTGTCCTGCTACCGGGGCCGCCACCGCATCTTCACGCTCGCCGAGCACCCGGGCCGCCGCGCCCTGTGGGCCTTCCACGCGGCCGCCTGCTCCTGACCGCGGTGCGGGAGGGGGCCGGTGCGGGATCGTTCGCACCGGCCCACTTCTCACGCGCCGACCTGGGCCTCGGCCGGTTCGGTCTCCTCGGCGGACCGCCGCCCGGCGGCGCGCGCGCCGCCCACCGCTGTGATCACTGAGCTGAGGGCCACCGAGCCGATCGCCGCGACGCCCAGCGCCGCCCCGATCCAGGCCGTGGACGTGTAGCCCTTCCCCGCGTCGATCGCGAGCCCGCCGAGCCAGGGGCCCGCCGTGATGCCGATGTTGAACGCGATGACGTTCCCCGCCGCGACCAGCGTCGACGCGCCGTCCACCAACTCGAACGCCCGGGAGTTGAGTGTCGGGTTCGTCCCGAACCCGACGAAGCCCAGGAGGAACACCAGGACCACCACGGGCAGGGGCGACCGCGCCGCAAGGGCGAGCAGCACGGACACGACCGTCAGCCCGGCGAACCCCGCGTACAGCGTCTGGACGCCCCACCTGTCGGCCGTCCGCCCGCCGACGGTGATCCCGATCAGCGCGCCGACGCCGTAGAGCGCGAGCACGCCCGGCACCCATGCCTCCGCGATCCCCGTCGTCTCCGTCAGGAACGCGCCCAGGTAGCCGAAGGTGGCGAGGAGCCCGCTCGTGGCCAGGGCCGTCGTCCCGTACAGCAGCCACAGGCGGGGGACGGCCATCGCGCGCACCTCGTCCCGCACCCGGGGTGGCGCGGCGTCCGCGCGCGCGGCGGGGATCGTCGCGGCCACCCCCGCCATCGCGGCCGCCGACATCGCCGCGACCGCCCAGAACGCCGCCCGCCAGCCGAGATGCTGCCCGACCACCGTCCCGGCGGGCAGTCCCACGATCGCCGCGACCGTGAGGCCGCCGGCGACGACGCCCATCGCCTTCCCGCGCGCGTCCCGCGGCACGAGGTCCACGGCGGTCGCCGCCGCCACCGCCCAGAACCCCGCGTAGACGAACGCGCCGACGAGCCGCATCGCGAACAGCGTCCAGTAGCCGGGCGTGAGCGCGCTGACCGCGTGCGTCAGTGCGAACACCGCGAGGAACGCCAGCATCGCCCGGCGGCGCGGCCAGCGCAGCGTCAGGACGGCGAGCACCGGCGCACCCGCCAGCATCCCGATCGCGAACGCCGAGATCAGCAGCCCGGCGGCCGGCACGGACACGCCGAGGTCGTGCGCCATGCCGGGCAGCAGGCCCGCCAACATCAGCTCCGACGTGCCCTGCGCGAAGATCGCCAGCCCCAGCACGTAGACGGCCAGTGGCATCGGTGTCCTCCTGTTGTGGATCCTGTATTGGATAGATCAGTACAAAACAAGGGCGTGAAAAAGGGCGGCGCACCGGCCGCCCGGGTCAGAGGGAGAGCATCGCGGTGTCCGCGATCGACGTCAGGGTGGCGCGGTCGGCGCCGCCGCGCGCCGCCACCTGGATGCCGCTGATGGTGGAGATCATGAAGTGCGCGAGCGCGCCCGCGTCCTTGGCGGCGTCGATCTCGCCGGCGCGCATGCCCTCCTCGATCGCCGCCTTCAGGGTGGCGAACCGCAGCCGCCGGTCCCGTTCGAGCCGCCCGGCGATGTCGGGATCGTGCGGGCCGAGCTCCACCGTCGCGTTCACCACCAGGCATCCGGACGGGTCGTCGTCGTCCGGGAGAGCGGCCCAGTCCAGGACCGTCCGGAGGCGCTCGCGCACCGTCCCCTCGCCGTCCCGCAAATGCTCGACGAGCCGGGTGGTGCGCACCTCCATGTAGTGGGTCAGGGCCTTGACGAACAGGTCGCGCTTGCTGGCGAACGTGTTGTAGATGCTGCTGCGCCCGAGCCCGGTCGCCGCGCACAGCTCCTGCGTCGACGTCGCCTCGTACCCGGCCGCCCAGAAGGCCCGCATGGCCGACTCCACGGCCCGCCCCTCATCGAACTTCCTCGGCCGCGCCATAACGCCACCGTAACACGTTATGGACAGCTCGATCCAATATCATTCGAAGGGGCCCTCGAGCCGAACGAGCCGCTGCCGCCCGGGATGCACCAGCAGCGCTTCGCCGGCCCCCAGCGGCCCCAGCAGGGAGGAAGGGACGTTCCAGAGCCGAGCCTCGTGACCGCTCACATGGTTGGTCATCAGGGCGGGCGCTCCGAGTTCCCGGAGCAAGGCCACCACGGGGTCGAGCGGCTCGCCCGCCGTGATCTGATGCCGGGCCAGAACGAGGTGA
Source organism: Spirillospora sp. NPDC049024 (assembly GCF_040649235.1). Taxonomy (NCBI): domain Bacteria; kingdom Bacillati; phylum Actinomycetota; class Actinomycetes; order Streptosporangiales; family Thermomonosporaceae; genus Spirillospora; species Spirillospora sp. NPDC049024. Next base: position 62,509 of record NZ_JBEZFD010000017.1, on the reverse strand, counting down.
ACGCCGTGCTCGCGCATCGTCTTCAGCTGGGGGATGGCCGCGGCGAGCGGATCGTCCCGGATCAGTCGCTGACGGTTCGCCACGAGCAGGTAGACCTCGGGGCCTCGGCCACTGAGCAGGCGAGCCCTGGTGGTCCAGATGGCCTCGGTCAGCAGCCTGCCGAACTCCTCGGGCGATGTCGTGTACCGCACGCCCATCCGTTCCCAGCCCTCCGCGCGCGCCAGGTCGTGCGGGCTCGGTTGCGGGTTCAGGACGTAGATGAGGCGGTCCCGCTCGTCGGCGCTCGACGCGAGCTCGTCGACCATCCTGTGCACCAGGGCCGACTTCGCCGAGCCGTACGGGCCGCTGATGAGCAGATGGCGGTCGACGTCGAAGTCCAGCAGCACCGGCTCGTCTGTCTCCGGGTCACTCCCGAGCCGCACGCTCCGACTCCCCGTGGCCGAAGCGGACGGCGGTGCCGAGGCCGAGGGCTGAGCACGCGCCGCAACAGACGCGGCATCTGGCGCGGCCCGCGCGTCGAAGGCGTGGACCCACCGGAAGCGTTCGGCGAACTCGGGGATGGTCTGGAGATACTCCTCGAACCGCTCCGGCTCGCCACAGAGGGCGACCAGGGAGCCGTCGCGCTCGTACCGCATCGTTGAGATCAAACTATGGATCGTGTCCGGTTGCAGGTAGCCGGTCTCGGGATCCTGATCCGGCGCGTCCCAGACGAGGAACACGGTGCTCCGGACCGACCGGAAGAGACGCGTGACATGGGCGGCCGGGTCAGAGTCAGGGTGCGGCCGGGAGTAGGTGACCGCGAGAAGGCCGGAGTCTCCGCGCGGCAGCAGCCCGAGGTCGGCCAGCATCTCTCCGTACAGGCCCGCCGTCACGCTCATCTCCGGCCTGAACGGGCCGGGGAATATCAGGTGTCGGATCGGGCGGGGGTCGCCGGAACGTGTGGACTCGGTGACGGCCCAGAGGATCTCCCGCAGCGCCGACTTCACCGTGGAGGCGTCGACGGGTTCGCCTTCGCTCTCTCGGCGGTTCTCGATCTCCTCGTCCAGACCGGCGAGCAGACGGTCGATCTCCTCCGGGCCGATCCCCTCCGGCGCGGTGCCCGTCGAGGAACCCTGCGGCACTCCGTGCGTTCGGCGGACGAAGTCGTCGACGGCTTCCTGTGGAGGCTCCGGCGCCAGGGTGAAGCGCTGCGGTGCGCCGCCGCCGGCGAGGAGGTAGGCCGTCGGCTCGCCGTCCGGGAACTGCAGGCTCGCCTGCCCGAGGACGTACTGGAGCTGGTCGGGCGGCAGGCGGTTCGCGGCGATGCGCCAGCCGAGGAGGGGCAGGAAGCGGCCCCAGATCGTGGTGTTCTCGATGGTGGACGAGGTGAGCAGCAACTGGACGTCGAGCGCTCTGCCGCGTTGTGCCAGCGAGAGGAGCGTCTCACCGATCTCGGGCCTGCTGAGCGGGAACGTGAGCGACACGTCGGCGACCACCACCAGGCGCGGCCGCGCTTCGGGCGGCGCCTCGGGAGGCGGGGTGGCGGGCCGCTCGCCCGGCTGGTAGTCCTCGAAGAAGTTCCACCACACCCGGTTGACCGAATGGGGGTCCTGGCGGAACCGCTCGTACAGCTCGTCCACCGACCACGGGTCGGTGGCGCGGATCGAATCCCGCGGCACGTCCTGCGGCGGGGGCGCGGATCGCGCTTCGAGCTCGCCGGACAGGAAGTCGAAGAACCGCCGGAGTCTGTCCGGCGAGCCCAGCAACTCTTCCTCGGAGTAGCGGACGTGCGGTAGGTCGATGGGCTCGCCGAGCGGATGCTCGCCCAGCCCCGCGAAGACGAATTGCAGGCCCGCTGGAGAGTGCCCTGCGGCGAGGGCGAGGGTGATGGCGCGGACGACCCTCTGGCGGGCCTCAGGACTACCGACGACCAGGCCATGCGGGATGCCCGACGACTGGTCGAGCGGGTAGAGGTTGAGGAGATGGCCGTCCGGCCGGTAACCGATCGCCGGGCTTCGGGGCGTGTCGGCGGACATCGCCCATGTCTCCCGCAGCATCCCGTCCGATCCGCCGCCGTTGAGGCTCAGCACGTCGAACTCGCGGGAAAGCAGCCCAGGGGGAACGGCATCAGCGGACACTTCGGGGAGGAAGACGTCCCCATCGGACGACGGCTCCGGTCCCCCCAGGTTCAGTTCCAGTTGCTCCGGCTCCGGTACCTCCGGCCGTGGTTCCTCCGGCCAGGGGAGTTCGCGGGCATGTCGCCCTTGGCGCTTCATCTTCTCTATGAGCCGGTCGGCGGCGTCGATATAGACGTGTGCGGGGTCGAACGCCGGGTGGGCCCGGTCCGCGAAGACGTGAAGGAAGGCGAGCCCTTCGCCGCGGACTCCGATGTTCCAGCCGAGGTGGCTGCGGAGGGCGCCCGGCAGGGGCGCGTCTTCCGATGTGCAGAAGACGAACCTCATCCCCACCGGTGCTCCCGTCTCACAGAGCCAAGCGAGCGGGTCGATCAGGTCCGGGCGCGCATCCAGCAACGGGCCGGTGTCGTCGATGAAGACGACCAGGGCGGGGAGGGGCGCATGGTCGGCGCCCTCGACGATCGCCGTCTGGTACTCGTCCCACGTGGAGAATCCGGCGTTCTCCAGTGCCCGGGTGCGGCGGATCCTCTCGTCTTCGAGCGCGGGCATCAGCATGCTGATCAGTGGGGAATCGTGGGTATGGGCGAAGGCGTAGTAGGCGACGTGAGGAAGGTCGCCCAGGCCGGCGAAGCCCCCGCTTCCGTGGAAGCCCACGAAGACGAGGTTGACGATGTCCGGGGAATGAGTGAGGGCAAGACTGAACAGGGTCGTCCGCACCAGTTCGGCACGGTCGTCCCGCGGGGCGATGATCAAGCCGAGCGGGAGTTCCGGGTTGCTGCGGAGGACGTCCAGCGTCACCGGGCCGCCGCTGTCCTCCCCGATCGGTATCTCGCGCGGGGCGTCGGCCCACGCTTCGGGAAGCTCCTCGGCCGGGGTGTCGAAAAGATCCAGCAGGTCCAGGGCCCGGGTCGTCTCGGATGGGGGCGGCCCAGGGGCGAGGTGGGAGCGGGCTTCCGGGGTGACGAGGGCGAAGTGGTCGGTGTCGGCGGTCAGGACGACCGGTCCGCCGTCCTCGGGCAGGAGGGCGCGGAAAGTCTCGGCGGACGTTCCGGCGCGGCGCTCGATCTCGGCGGAGACGGCTTCGAGGACGTGCCGGGTGTGGAGGGCCTCCGGGCGCGGGAGGGTGTCGAGGAGGGCCTCGCGGGCGCCGGGGACGAACTCGTAGCGCACGCCGTCGGCCGGGCGGAGCAGGCCGCTCAGCAGCACCTCGGCGAGCTGGCCGGGGCCCGAGCCGCCGAGGATCCGGTGCTGGATCAGGCGCATCACCGGCAGGGACGGGACGGAGACGGCGACGTGGGCGGCCAGTTCGGCGGCGTCCGGTGAGGCGGTGGCGAGGAAGCGGCGGACGCGCTCGGCGATCGGCAGTTCCTGCTCGCGCCGCACCGGGGCCGTGCCGGACGGCCGGGCGGGCAGCATCGCGACGGCGGCCGGCTGCGGGTCGGAGCCGGAGACCAGCCTGGCCCACGCGCCGAACCAGCGGGGCGCGATCTCCAGGACGGGGACCGGGACGCCCGCCCCGGCGGTGCCGTCGTAGGGGGCGAAGCGCAGGTCGGTGTTCGGGGCGCCGGGACGGGGGAGGGTCGCCAGGCCGGGGGAGGTCGGGGCGGCGGTGCGGCGCCAGAGGCGTTCGGCGAGCGGCTGGACGATCGCGGTCGGCCCGGCCTGCGCCCAGTGCCGCACGGCCCGCACGGCGCGTCCGTTCCACCAGTGCGGGCCCGAGCAGTCGCTGAGGACGAGCACGGCCCGCCGTGCGGAGGCGTCCAGGAGCGTCCTCGGGTCCTGTGGCGGCGCCTCGGGGGTGGAGGAGACGCGGCCCGTCCCGTCGAGGTAGCTGAGGTGGACGTCCTGGAACGCGCCCTGGCGGAGCAGGGTCTCGGCCAGTTCGCGGGCGAGGGGGCGCCAGAGCCGCATGGTGGGCCCGGTGTCGACGACCAGGTCGAGGCCGAGCCAGCGTTCGGGCGACGGGACGAGGACGGGCGTCCACCGGCGGGTGTCGGCGATGCGCGCGGCGGTCGCCTCCTCGTCCAGTTCGACGCGGTGCCGGGACGGGACGCGCCGCTTCAACGGGCGCAGCGCCCGCTGGACGCCGAGCGGGTCGGCCAGCATCGGTGCGGTCGGGACGAGCACCTCCGACGCCCGCCCCACCGGTTCCGCCTCGGCGGCGGGGCGCGGGTGGAGCCCGGTCAGCGGCTCGGACGGGCGCGGCGGCGCCGGCGGGGGCGGCTTGGTCGGGGAGGGGGCGTCCACGGGCTGGTCCGCGACCGGCGGGGTGGCCGGAGGGAAGGCGGGGCCGTGCTCCTCGGTAGGGGAGATGTGGCAGGCGAGCCACAGCATCTCGCTCAGTTCGCGGGCGTCCGGCGGCGGCCCGATCGCCGACAGGACGTCGCGGAGCCGGTTGACCGTCATGGGCTACTCGTCATCGACGGGCCCGGTCAGGTAGGGCATGATGCGGTCGGCCAGGGCGCGGCGGTCCTCGGTGTCGGCGTGCCGGCACAGGTAGACGGCGTTGAGGAGCTGGTCGGTCGCCAGCGTGCCGGACGCCGAGCGCTCGAAGAAGCGGCGGACGAGGTCGTCGCTCTGGTCGGCGAGCGGCCCGAGGTGCTCCCGGACGATCGCCGCCAGCTCGTCCTCGCCCGACGGCTGCCGCAGCTCCACGGTCACGCACCGCCGCAGGAAGGCGGGCGGGAACTCGCGCTCGCCGTTGCTGGTCATCACGACCAGCGGGAACGCGCGGCAGCGGACGGTCCCGGCGGTGACGGTGACCCGGGCGCCCGGCCCGTCGGCGGTCATGACCTCGGCGTCCGGCTCGGCCCGGCGGGTCAGCTCGGGCAGCTCGTACTCGCCCTTCTCGAAGATGGTGAGCAGGTCGTTGGGCAGGTCGATGTCGCTCTTGTCGATCTCGTCGACCAGCAGGACGCGGGGCCGCGGGTAGGGGAGCAGCGCGGTGCCCAGCGGGCCGAGGCGGATGTAGCGGCCGATGTCCTCCTCGTCCGGGGCGCCGTGCCGTCCGCCCCCGCCCTGCCGTCCCGCCGCGTACAGGCGGGTGAGGGGGTCGTACTGGTAGAGGCCGTCGCGGAGGGTGGTCCGGCTGGTGATGGGCCAGTGCAGCACGGGCCCGAGGCCCAGTTCGTGGGCGACGGCGTAGGCGAGCGTCGATTTTCCGGTGCCGGGCGGCCCCGTCACCAGAAGCGGGCGGCGCAGGTACAGGGCGGCGTTGACCTGCTGCACGGCATCGTCGGACGGACGGTACGTCGTCGCGTGGTGCTCGTTCCCGGAGCCGCCGGGAGGGGGCTCCAGGACGGGCGCGCCGTCGAACGCGCGCCACGGCGGCGGCGGAGGCAACCGGTCGATGCCGTCGTGCGTGCGTCGGCTCCCGGTGTAGAGCAGCCAGTCGGGCACCTATACCTCCATCGCGAGCGGGGGGTCGGGAAGCCGGGACGGATCGTCCCACAGCAGCGTCAGATCGCGCCCGGGGTGCCGGGTGTCCTTGGGGGCGACGAGCGCGGCCTTGCGCAGTGCGAGCGCCAATTGCGGCAGGTCGCCCGGATGCTTCTCGCCGACCGCCCGGGTCAGTTCGTCGAGGACGTGGTGCCCTTGGCAGTCCTCGTGGGACGGCGCGTCGCACCGGGCGCGCGTCCACAGCATGACGGGGATGCCGTTGTTGAGCGCGGCCGTCAGCCAGCTCTTCACCGGGCGCGACCCGTACACGAGGACGCAGAAGTCGATGTTCGCCTCCAGCCAGTCCTGGAAGTCGCTGCCCCTGCGCGGCGCGTCGCACGCGATCGGGCGCGGGTCGCTGCGGCCGCGCTGGTTCAGCAGCCGCCAGCGGTGGTGGGCCTGGTCGCGGCGGAACGATCCGGGCTGGAGCCGCTCCACGTCCCGCACCACCACCGGGTACACCCGCATGGGGATCTTGTGGCGCGGGTCGACGTACCACTGCTCGAACGGCTTGCCGAGCCAGCCCTCCGGCACCGCGAACTCGATCATCCACTCGCGGCCGAACAGCGCGGGCGCGAGCGCGGCCACCCCCGCCTCGACCACCGGCCGCACCCGCTTCTCCGGCACGCGCTCGGTCGGCCGTCCCGGCCCCTCGGCGCCGTCGATCCAGGTGTGCACGGTCACGTCGAAGGCGTTGTCGAACGTGGCCCGCTCCAGCCGGACGATCACCGACGCGGGGCCCGGGCGCGGGGCGGCGGGCGCGGCGCCGGGCAGGTGCCGCGCGGACCACGCGGCGAGGCGCTGCCGGGCGGACTCGGGCAGGTGCGGTCCGAGCGACGCGACGTACCGGACGAGCCGGTCCTCCGCCCAGCCTTCGGCCACGTAGCGCACCGAACCCCACGCCGACCGGAAGCCGCCGAGCGCCCGCCGGCCGGTGATCCTTTCGAGGTCGGCGGCGAGCGGGTCGGTGTAGCGCACGCCGTCCAGGAGTTCCCGCAGCTCGCGGCGGGCGTCGGGGGTGAGCCAACGCAGCGGCAGCAGGTCGTCCAGCTCTTCCCAGTAGGTACGGATGTGCGAGACGGGCAGCATCCAGCCGAGGTCGGCCCGGTCGCCGTCCCGCAGCTCGGCGTTCGTCACCATGCCGATGACCTCGCCCGACACCGGGTCGTACACGGCGGACCCGCTGTAGCCCTCCTCCAGCCAGTCGCCCGGCCCGGTCTTCAGCTCCCACCACTCGCGCCGCATCCCGCGATGCGGGAACGTCGTCACGGACGCGTGCCGCTCGTTCTGGTCGCGGCGGCGCGGGAAGCCGCACACCCCGAACGTCCGGCCGCCGAGGCCCGCGTCGTGCAGGGCGTCCGGGGCGGCCAGCGTCGCCGGGGTCAGCGCGACGGGCTCGCGCAGTTCGAGGACGGCGACGTCGCCGGGGTCGCCCGCCCGCCGCCAGTCGCCGCGCCGCACGACCTCGGCGGGCAGGTCCTCCAGCAGGCCGGGGAATCCGACGCGGGCCTCCTCCAGGCCGTGGACGGTGTGGGCGCAGGTCAGCAGCCGGGTCGAGGTGACGAGGAACGCCGCGCCCAGCTTGCCGCCGGACGGGGGGCCGACCCAGGCGCGCCACTGCCAGTCGTCCACGATGCGGCTACGCCTCCTCCGCGGCGCGCGGCTGCTGCCCCCACGTCATCTTGACCTTCAGGTGGCCCTCGACGGTCGTCTTCGCGATGACGGCCCCGGCCGCCGCGTTGAGCTTGACGCCGAACTCCAGTTCGACCCCGTCGGGGTTCAGGTCGCCTCCGCGCAGCGACGCGAGCGCCGCCTGCGCCGCGTCGCGGACGTGCTGGAACGCGTCCTCGAACTTGCCCGCCGCGTCGTGGATCAGGTCGCCGGTGCGGGACACCGACTGGAACCCCGGCTCCCGGTCGTCGGTCTCCACGACGATGGTCCCGTTCTCGGTCTGCCAGCGCACCAGTTCGTTCACCCGGCAAATCTAACAAGATCATGCCTTGTGGGGTGCTTTGCTGGGAGGAGCGGCGCGGTGTGCCGCGGCCACAGGAGGACAGATGATCACCGTCGAGCAGGTGCGGGCGCTGGCGATGACGCTGCCCCGCACGTCCGAGCACCTGATCAGGGACCGGGTGAAGTTCCGCGTCGGCTCCATCGTCTATATCGCCTTCTCGCGGGACGAGACCGTCATGGGATTCGCGTTCCCCAAGGAGGAGCGACTCGCGCTCGTCGAATCCGAGCCGGACAAGTTCCACCTTCCGAGCGAATCCGACATGCGTTTCAACTGGGTCCACGCGTGGACGGCGGCGCTCGACGAGGCCGAGATGGAGGAGCTGGTCGTCGACGCGTGGCGGATGGTCGTCCCGAAGAAGGTCGCCGCCGCCCGTCTCGGCCTTCAGGACGGCTGACGCCCCTCCGGCGGCCGGGGCGGTTCGAGCAGCGCCCCGGCGCCCCGGGTGATGTCCTCCGCCGCGACCCGCAGGAGCCGCGCCATGCTCCGGGTGGACAGCCTGCCGGTGCGCCCGGTCACGCCGAGGCAGCCGATCAGCGCGCCGCCGGGGTCGCGCACCCCCGTGGCGACGCAGCTGAAGCCGAGATGGATCTGCTCGTGCTCGACCGCGACCGCGGTGTCGCGCACCTCCTTGAGCTCGTCCAGGAACCGCGGCCAGGACGTGGTGCCGCGAGGGGTCTGCGGCGCCGGCGGCCGTCCGTGCAGGCCGTCCAGCAGGTCGGGCCGCTCGGCCAGCAGCACCCGTCCCAGCGCGGATCCCTGCAGCGCGGCGCTGCGGGGATCGTTCGGCCATTCGCCCCGCCGGACGTCGGGCGCCCGGTTGGCGCCGAAGGCCATGGTCATGAACGAGATCGAACCGCCGCTGATCCGGCAGATCCACGCGATCTCCCCGGTGCGGGCGAACAGGTCCTGCACGTGCGGGGTGGCGGCGGTGAGCAGGCCCTGCTGGAGGGCCGCGCGGCTCCCGAGGTCGAGCAGATGCGGCCCGAGCCGGTAGCGCCCGTCGGGGCCCCGCTCCAGCATCCGGCGCGCCACCAGGTCCGCGGCGATGCGGCGCACGGTGGGCTTCGGGATGCCGACCTCGCGCGTCAGATCGGCCAGCCCCACCGGCTCGCCGCGAGCGGCGACCGCGTCGAGCACGGCGACGACGCGCCCGGTCACCGTCCGGTCGTCCCTGCCCTCGTCGCCCTCCATGCCGTCAATGGTCGTACCCGGTCGGGCTGAAAGCCACTGGCGGGTCACTCAGTGACACGTATCCCTGGCGTCCGGAACCGGACTCGGCGACCGTGGCGACGGAGACACCGCGCCGGCGGGCCCGCGCCACGGGGGCCGGGGTCCGAACCGCGGTGTCACCGCCGCACCGGAGTTCCGACCGCACCGGGGGACCATCCCATGACCCAGCCCTACCGCCCGGCGGCCCACCGCCCCAACGTCCTGTTCTTACTGTCCGGCCTGATCCTGATCATCATCGGCGTCGCGGCGATGGTGCTCAGGTTCCTCTACGCGGCCCAGGCGGTGCTCGGCGCCGGTTCCGGCGACCTGCGCTCCCAACTCGGCTCCGCCGGGCTGGGCGACGCCCGCGGGGACATGGAACCCATGGTCAACGGCGTCACCGTCGCCCTCGTCGGGACCATCGTGCTGACGATCGGCCGCTACCTGTGGCGGGGCGCCCGCCGCCGCGGCGCCCGCGACCGGATCGGCCGACTCCTGATCATCGTCGGGTACCTCGTCGTCGGCGCCGCGATGGTGGTCTTCACCCGCTTCGTGCTGTCCGCGCTGGACGCCGGCGACCCCGCGGAGGGGGAGAAGATCATCTTCAGGGGGCTGTTCGTGTGCGCGGCGCTGTCCGTCCCGGGCCTCCTCCTGGGCGTGCCCGGCATGCGGATGGCGAAGGAGCGCCCGCTGATGAGCGCCGAGATCGAGGTGAACCGCCCCGGGCCCCCGCCGCCCCCGCCTCCACCGCCGCCGCCTCCTCCGCCGCGGCCCTTCATCCGCTGACCCGCGCGCCGGTCAGTGGGGCGGCGGCATCGGGTGGACGGCGTTGCCCGCTCCGCAGCCGCCCTCGCCGGCCATCCGCTGCATGCGGGGCGGCGTCCACACGCTGGTGCGGCCCGGCGCGACGCGGGCCAGGACGCAGTCGAACAGGTCCGACCCGTAGGGCTTCGCGACGAGGGCCACGCCGACCACGTCGCCCTCGGTCCGGAACTCGCGCCGGACCGCCGGGTCGAGCCGCAGCGACGCGACCGCCGCGCGGACCTTCGCCTCCTCCGCCCTGCCCCCTTCCGGGACGCGGGGCAGCGCCTTCCGCAGCTGCTCGTACGGGAGCCGCGGTGTCTTCGGCCATGGCTTGAACGTCAGCGGGCCCCCGGCCGGGCACCTCACATCGCGGGTTCCGTAGTGCTGCCATTCGGTGGTGGTGGAGAACCGCAGCTCGAAGCACCGCTGCACGGTGACCGTCGAGGTCGGGAACCAGCCGTCGTCCGGGGCCGTCCCGGACGTCCGGAGCACGAGCCGCACGCCGTCTCCAGCGGTCGAGGCGCCGGTCACCCGCATGACCTCGACGCCGTCGAGGTCCGCGGCGCGGTGCGCCATGTCCTGCGCGGGCCGGACCCGGGCGTCGTAGATCCGGTCACCGGCCCGCTCGGCGGCCTTACGCGCGTCGTCGGCGGCCACGTCCTCGGGACTGCTCCCCAGCTGCCCGCACCCGGCGGCGAGCAGGACGACCAGCGGAATCACAAAGCGGCGCATGCCCCCGATCCTCCCGACCGCCGCGCCCCGCCGGCATCCGCTCTCGTACTCATTCCTGCCGCGACGTCCGGGCCCGATGTCAGGCGTCGGCGGGCTGGACCTCGGGGGGCGCCTCGATCGGCTCGGGCTCCGGCGCGGCCGGGGCGGGACGGCGGCGGCCCCATGCCAGCGCGGCGGCGAAACACGCGAACGGCAGGGCGGGCAGCATGTAGCGGTAGTCGAAGTCGACCGTGATCGGGGGGATCGCCAGGAGGGCGACACCGGATGTCCAGAACAGCGCCGTCCGGGCGCGCGACCGCCGCCACACCATCCCCGCCGCGCCCGCGAGCAGGATCGCGCCGAGCACCGTCCCCGGCACGCTCACATGCTTCTGGTAGCCGCGCAGCACTCCGGCGTACGGCTCGACGACGTGCGTGCGGCCCGTTCCGTGGGAGTACTCGTACACGACCGAGCGCCGGTCACCGCCGCCGTAGACGGGCAGCCCCGGCTTGCGCGCCGTGGGGCGCGTGGGGAAGTGGTACCTGGCCTCGGTCCCCACGGTCGGGTACCGCGACCGGTGCCACGAGAACGTCCGGACGAAGAAGTCGTAGGAGGCGACGCGCAGGTAGTCGAGCGGCTGGTTCTTGATCGCCCACAGCGCGAACCGCTGCGCCCGCGCGTTCGTCTCCGCGTCGAACGCCTTCCCGTTGGACCAGCCGGTCGGGGAGTTGTCCTCCCAGATCTGGTGGGACGAGGCGGACCGGTCGCCCTTCGCGCCGTACGGGCACAGGCTGGCCAGATCCGGAGGCGGGGCGAACGCGTCGCAGTCGGCGAACGCGGCGGTCCGTCCCCACAGGAAGATGCCGTCCACGCCGGTCATCTGGAACCGGCCGTGCTCCCGCTGGAACCACGTCGCGTACGCCCCGACGGGCAGCGCGAACGTCACGGCGAGCGCCACGTACACCGGCCACCGCGTCCGCCTGACCAGCAGGTAGAGGAGGGCGATCAGGAACAGCGGCACCCCCACGGTCCGCGTGACGGCCGCCACGCCGAGCAGCGCGCCCACCAGCGCGGCCCGCCGCCACCCGGTCGCCCCCGGCTTCGCCAGCAGCAGCATCGCCCCGAACAACAGAACGGTGAACAGGGTGTCGGACAGCAGGAGGTGCTCAAGCGTGAGCTGGTAGGAGTCGAGCAGGACCGGCGTGACGGCCAGCGCGGCCCACGTCCGCCGCACGTCGAAGTCGCGGACGAGCATCCGGTACCCGAGCACCGCCAGCCCGAGCACCGCCGCGTGCTGCAACGCCGTCACCAGCGCCAGGCTGTGGAACGGCTTCAGCGCCCAGAGGAAGAGCCCGTACCCGGACGGCCTCAGCGGATGGGGGAACGGGTCGTCCGCGATCCGGACATAGTCGTAGCTGTCGTTGAACCACAGCACGCCCCGGAAGCCCACCATGGCGAGCACGCGCAGCACGACACCCGCGAGCAGCACCGCGCAGAACAGCCAGTTGCGGCGAACGGCCGAAGGGGAGAACGACACCGGGAACCTAACTGTGGGACCTGCGGGCGGACAGAATCCTGCGCCGATCCGGGACCGGCGGCGTCACGCCGGGGCGGGCCACCTGGCTGCGCCTCTCACAGCCACCTGGCTACGTCACTCACGACCGCCCACGCATCGGCCGAGATCCTACCAGCGCACCCGCGTCCCCCTCAGCCCACTGCGACCATCCCCCCAGCCCACGGGGGGTTTCGGGGCCTTCGACGCGGTTCATGTGGACACGGTCGCCTCCCCGTCCGCCGGCAGGTAGTGCGCCCGGCCCTCGTCGTCGAGCTCGACCGAGCCTTTCGGGATGATGCAGAACTCGAGACGACCGGCCGGTCGAGGAGTTCGCTCCAGAAGGCCGCCAACCGATCGGGGTCGGCCGAGTCGACGATCACGCAGTTGATGTCCATGGTCACCCCTCTGCCCCGGGAGAGGCGCCCGTCAACTGTGACGGCGCCGTAATTGTGCCACCGTCCACTGGCGAATTAATGTCTCGCCCGGGGCGTCCGTCAGCGGATCCTGCTAGCCCTGCCCGGGGACGACGCCTGCTGAGCCGCCCCTGCCTGCTCCGCGGGGAGTCGGATCGTGACGAGGAGACCGCCCGTGGGGCGGGGGGTGAGGGCAAAGGTCCCGTCGTGCGCCCGGACGATGCTGTGCACGATCGCCAGCCCGAGGCCGACGCCGGCGTGCTCGCCGGTGCGGGTGCGTCGGGTGCCGCGCTGGAACGGTTCGGTGAGGGTCGGTACCAGTTCCGGCGGCACCGGCCGTCCGGTGTTCTCGACCCGGAGCACGCTCGCGTCCTGCTGCGATTCGGTGTGGACCGTCACGGTGCCGCCGTCCGGGAGGTTGTGGACGATGGCGTTCTGGACGAGGTTGGTCACCAGCCGGAGGATGAGCTCCGCGGAGCCGAGGGCGTGGGCCTTCTCGCCGGTGACGTCGAGCGTGATCCCGCGCCGTTCGGCGAGGGGGAGCAGTGCTTCGGCGGCTTCCTCAGCGATGAGGGACAGGTCGACGCGCTCGCGGGTGAAGCTCCCGCGCTCGCCGCGGCTGAGCAGCAGGAGCGCCTCGGTGAGGTCGATCGCCCGCGCGTTGACGGTGTGGAGGCGTTCGAGGAGTTCGCCGTGATCCCGAGCGGGATCGTTGCGGGCGGCCTCGAGCAGGGTCTTGGAGATGGCCAGCGGCGTGCGCAGCTCGTGGGAGGCGTTCGCGGCGAACCTCTGCTGCTCGGCGACGTGGGATTCGAGTTGTTCGAGCATGGCGTCGAACACGTCGGCGAGTTCGCGGAACTCGTCCTTGCGCCCCCGCAGCCGGATCCGGTGGGACAGCGACCCGCCGGAGGCCATCCGTGCCGCGTCCGCGATCCGGGTGAGCGGCGCGAGCATCCGGCCGGCGAGGATCCATCCGCCGAGGAGGCCGAACACGAGGATGAAGCCCATCGCCGCGGCCGCGGCCGGATAGAAGCCGCGCAGGAGGTCGGAGCGGTCGGGCCCGAGCACGATCACGACGCCGAATCTCTGCTGGATGGCTGAGGGATCGACATCGCGCATCCACCGCAGCACGAACACCCAGAACACGGCCAGCAGGAGACCGCCCCCCAGCAGGAGGAATCCGGCATAGCTGAGGGTGAGCTTCAACCGGGCGCTGAGCCCCGGGCGCCTGCCCACGACGGCGGTGTTCGTCTCGACGATCGACACGCGCATGCCCGCGATGCTACGAGCCGCTCCATATCGTCGGCGTATCGAAAACCCCGTACAAGCCGGCGACACCGCGCCGCCTTGACCGGCGGGGTGACTCCGACTCCATCATCACGAGCCGGCGATCGCCCCGGCCCTCGGCCGCGACACAGTCGTCCGTTCGGACGGGCGGGCTTCACCTCCGTCCGGGCGTCCGCGCGTTCCGCCAGGCACGGTCGAAGAGGTCGGGGACGGGGCCGGACGGGACGGCGGCCATGTTCGCCAAGGAGCGGTGCTCGTCCGCCAGCGGCAGCAGCCGGACCTTCGGCCCCTCGACGGGGAGGCGCGGCGCCTTGTGCTCCCGCCATGCGCCGTCCACGAACAGCGAGCGTCCCGCACGCGCCCGGGTGGCGGTCAGCACGAGCCCCGAACCACCGAGTTCGGCCACCGCCGCCTTGAACCGGGCGGGCTTCCAGCCGGTCCACTCCTTCACGTTGCGGTCGGACGGGTCGGGCAGGGCGAGCAGCATCAGGTAGAGGGCCGCCGCGTCCTTGCCCAGCCGGTGGGTCTCCGCGCACTCCTCCACCAGGTGCGGCACCGAGCGTGCCGGGTGCTGCTCCCAGCCCGGCGCCAGGTTCGGGTCGGTGGCCAGGTGCGCGCCGAGCGCGGCGAAGTCGTCGCTGAGCAGCAGGCGCAGGTCCGCCAGCGTGGGGAGCCCGGAGCCGCCGGGCACCACCTGGGACGGCAGGGTCGCGTCGTAGTAGTCGTCGAGGACGTCGAGCAGCGGGTCGTCCGGCCCCTTCACCGCCGCCGGATCGACCCGCACGTGAGTGAGGCGGAAGACGTCGTCCTCGACGAGCGTCACCGCCGGATGGGCGGCGAGCGCGCCGGTGGGCGGCGGGGAGCCCATCAGGTGGTTGCTCTGCAGCGAGAACAGGGTGCAGGGGCCGGTCGCCCCGCGCAGCCGGGAGATCGCGGCGCCGATCGAGGGGCGCAGCGGATCACCGGCCGGGGTCCGGTAGGCGAGCCAGGCGGCGACGCGCGGCAGCGCCAGTGGGTCCGGTTCGCCGGAGAAGATCGAGGCGTCCGCGAGGCAGGCCGCGCCGGCGGCGACGCGGCCGAGCAGCACCCGATGCCGCAGCGGCGGACGGCCGCTCCGCCACGGCCACGGGGCCTTGAGACCCGCGCGTGGCAGCGGAGTCTCGCCCTTGGGCCGGGTGATCTCCTTCAGCGCGCGGGGCAGGAACCCGGCGGGCACGGGGAACGGGGCCCCCGACTGCTCCGAGCACCACGCGGCCGCGCGGTCGACCGCGGGGCCCGACGTCCACAGATCCTCCGGGTCGTCCGGCAGGAGCCGTTCGTAGAGCTTGGTGTAGAACTCGGGCGGGCGCAGCGCCCTGAGGCTCTCCTTGGCCTGGTCCGCCTCCGTGTTCCGCCGCGTCCAGTTGGACGCCCCGCGACCGAAGTGGACCAGCCGGACGGGGTCGTCCTCGCCCAGCTGGTACGGCGCGGACGAGACCGCCCCCTGGAGCACGACGGCCGCCTCGGTCTCCGACAGGCCCGTCTTCTCCGCGAACGCGGCCGCCAGTTCAGGGCTGATCTGGGGGCGGTCCCGTTCGCGCCAGAGCTCGCTGAAACGCGCGAACCAGTCGCGGGAGCGCACCGGCTCCAGCACGCAGGCGTCGAGCAGGCGCGCACCGGCCGCCGCCAGCGGGCCCTCCTCGGCGAACCTCCCCTCGGGTGCGTACTCCAGCAGCACTCGCTCGGGAGGGGCCCCATGCTGGGCGCTCACCACCAGGGCGACGGACGTGGCCGTGCGGAACGCCATCCCAGGGGTGGCCTTGCCGCCCTTCGTGTCCTCGGGGAGTTCGCAGCGCACCACCCGCCAGCGGCCCGGCTCTCCCGACACGAAGGGGTAGGACGCGTAGGCGGCCGGCTTCTGGTACGCACGCGCCCTCGACCTTGAGGGGACGCCGGTGTACTCGGCGGTGTTGACGTGGTCCGGCCGCAGCTCCAGGCCGATCAGGTTGCCGTCGAACTTGCCGCTCGGCGTGCCCATGTCGCCGTCCCAGACGGGTGTGCCGGAGCCCGCCAGGTCCATGAGCCGGCCGCACTGCCGCACGACCGGGTCGACGGTCCGCGCCGGGGCCGCCTCCTTCGCCTCCTCTCCGGGAGTGAGGCGGCGGACGAGGCGTTCCAGCCCGACCCGGCAGTTGACCGCTGTGACCAGCGAGAACGCGACCCCGTCGAAGGTTTCCCGGTCCCGTTCCCTCAGCTCCGGCAGTGCCTTGGAGAGGGCGACGAAGTTCGGTCCCGACACCGAGCGGTTGATGTAATGGGGTTCCAGGAGCTTCAGCAGCTCCTCGACCCGCTCGCGGGTGAACTCCTCCGGCAGGTCGGCCATGAGCAGCGCCATGACGTCCACCGCCGCGAACTCCCGCGCCGCCTCGGCGTCCTTGAGCAGCAGGTCCACCGCCGCGCCCACGTGCACGAACCTGGCGAGCAGCATCCGCAGCCCGTACAGGTCGACGCCCTCGCGCAGCAGGGCGCGCTCGCGGGCGCACCACGCGCGCACCTCCTCGTGCCCGACCGGGTTGTCGAACAGCACCGGGAGAGCGCCCCAGCCCTTGGTCTCGTGCGGCTCGTACCAGGTGTTGGACGCGCTGTCCCCGACGGTCATGTCGAGGTCGCCCCGCACCCGGGCGCGCAGCTCCCGCGCGAACCGCTCGTCGGCCAGGACATGTCGCAGCTCGGGACGGCGCGTGATCACCAGGTCGGACAGGGACGCGGGGCCGAGCCGCTCGGGCGGGTCGGCGACGGGGACGCCGTGCTCCAGCAGAATGTCGATCATGTCCAGGGGCGTCCGCCTGCGGCCGGTCTCGTCGAGCCGCCAGAAGCGGAACGCCACCGGCACCCCGTCGGCCGCGAGCCGCGGCGCGATCCGCTCGGCCACCTCGTAGAGCTTGCCGAACGGGTCCGTCCACTGACGTGCCTGCGCGCAGGCGACCAGCCAGGCGGCGGCCTCCCCGCGCTGGAGGCCGGGGACGTCCCCGGCCAGCATCGCCAGGGCGCCGCTGCGGTCGAGCAGCCTCAGCCACAAAGGTCCGTAGGACGGCCAGCTCGGGCGCAGCTTCAGAACCTGCCGCGCCGCCTCCGGCCCGGACACCAGGTCCATGGCACGGCCCTTCAACGCGTCGTCCCAGAACGCCTCGTCGGTCAGCGATACCTCGCCCGCCGTGAAGAGCGACCGCACGAACTCCGCGAGCTCCTCCTCGGGATCCAGCCCGGCGGCCTTGGCGATCTTCCGGAGGTCGGTGGCGAGCTGCGGATAGACGTCACCGCAGCCCTCGACCCGCAGCTCCATCACCTCGCGGAAGCGGGCGAGGCCCTCCGGCGTGGCCGCGCCCCTGGCGCTCAGATCGCGCACCCACGCCCGCAGGACCGTCGCGGACACCACACGCGCGTGCTCTTCGTAGCGGTCGGCCAGCCACTCCGGGTCGGGACGGTGCGCCAGCGTCCGCTCCAGCTTGCGTGCGCGGCCGAACCAGACGGAGGCCAGTTCGGGCTCATCGCAGGTGAGGGCGGTGTCGGCCACCGCGTCCAGAAGCGAGATCAGGAGGTCGGGCGCGGTCTCCTCCAGGCCCGCCAGGATCTCCTCGACGGCCGGCTTGTAGAAGTAGTGCCAGCGACCGGTGCAGACCTCCAGGGTGTGGACTTTCTCCACCGCGAGCCGCTCCGCGTCGGGGTGCGCAGCGATGATGCGCTCGGGGAAGGGGATCACGTCGCCGTGGGGGTCGTGCAGGCCGGTCTCGAACAGGCCTTCCGGCTCCCACCCGTCCACCGCCATCAGCATGTCGCGGTAGCGGACGGCCGACTCGCGGAGCACCTGGGTGAGCCTGCGGTCGTCAGGGCCGACATAGGTCCGAGCGCACAGCCCGCCTTGGACCGGCCCGCCGGTCAGGGTGACGCCCGCCTCGTCGAGCGCCTCCGCCCAGAAGGGGTCGGCGTCCGCGAGCGCGTGTGGAACGCTCACCCCCCGAGCCGCCCACGAGCGCGCCGTCTCGCCGCACTCCTCCTCGTGGCGCTTCAGGTACCGGCGCACCGCGAACATCGCGGACAGACCGGGCGCGCCCGCCATCTGCCCGGGAAGTTGCTTGAGCTTGCGCCCACGGGGATTGCGGAAGACGACCTCCAGATCGTCCGTGAACTCCGCCGTGTACCCGCCGGCCTCGATCCGCCACCCCATACGCGCCGCAGCCCCCATCTCGATCTTGACGCGCCAGCGTACGCACGACGACCGACATCGGCCACCGAAGCATCCTCACCGCCGTCGACGGCGGGTCAGCGGCCGTCAGCCCGGGCCGGGGGTCTCGCGGCGGAGGCGGCTGCGACGGCCGTGGCCAGCGGGTCTCGGATGGGGCGGCCGAGGATGTCGGCGAGGTCGGGGCCGCTGCCGTCGAGGAAGCCGTGCCGGACGCTCGTCGCGATCGAGATGAGCATGGGCGGCTGGAACGGCAGAAGTTCCGGCACGCTCAGGAGCCTGCGGCGGTACTCGCCCAGGTCGATCGTGCGGCAGGGGACTTCGAGTCGTTCGGCCACCTGCGCCGCCGTGATCGGCGTGCCGGTCAGCTCGTAGACCCGCCCGCCGTGCCGTGCCGGATCCGCCGCGACGGCCGCCGCGGCCTCGGCGAGGTCCGCACGGGCGACCGCGGCCAGGGCGCCGTCGCCGAACGCGGACTCCACGCCGTCGCCGGTCCACATCAGCAGACCTCCGAACAGCTCGGCGTACAGGCCGTTGCGCAGGATCGTCCACTGCATGCCGCAGGCGCGCACGAGCCGTTCGGTCGCGCGGTGGGCCAGTGCGAAGCCGAGGTGGTCGCCCGCGCCGGTCAGGCTCGTGTAGATGACATGGCGGACGCCGTCACGGACCGCGGCGTCCAGGACGGCCCCGTGCCGCCGGACGACCTGGTCGTCCTCGGCGTAACCGGCGGAGACCAGCACCAGGGTCGACACCCCGGCGAGGTCGATGCCGGCGGGATCGTCGAAATCGAGGCGCCGCATCCCGTCTTTCGGTGTGCGGCTGCCGCCTGTCGCGCTCGCGCCGCGGGCGTGCAGCGCCGCGAGGGTCGCCGAGCCGAGGCTTCCGTTCGCTCCGGTCACCAAGATCATGTGCGTCACAGACTTCCGTAGTGGTTCTCTTCGGTAACTACGCTTGATCCTGATTCGCCCGCGCAGCCGGCCACAAGGAGGCAGTTTCATGTCACCCACGCACACCGGGGTAACCGCCGAGCCCGCGGCGCTCGATCCCTGCGGACGCGCGGACCACCCGGACTGCGGGATCCGCGACGTCCTGGACCGCATCGGGGACAAGTGGTCGGTACTCGTGATCGTCGAACTCGCCGGCGGGCCGCGGCGCTTCCGGGAACTGCAACGCGCGATCGACGGCATCTCCCAGCGCATGCTCACCCTCACGGTGCGCAGGCTGGAGCGCGACGGACTCGTCCTCCGCACCGTGTATCCGACCGTCCCGGCCCAGGTCGACTACCGCCTGACCGAGACCGGCGACAGCCTCACCCACCTGGTGAAAGCACTGGCCGACTGGTCTCTCACTCATCGCGACGTCATCGCCGAGGCCCGGCACCGATACGACCAGACCAACCCCGACCACGACATCCGGTGACCTGCGGCATGGTTTCATCGTGACGGTTCCCCGCGGTGCCGCCCGGCGGCCACCGTTCGGGCTCGCTGTGACGCAATTGGAGGACTCTGTGAACCGCAGCTCGACGCCGGCCGCTCGAACTCAGAACTTGCGCGTGCTGGAGGGCCGCTTTGTCCTCGAGCGGGTGTCCGACGTCCGCACGGTCGCCCTCGGATCCGACCTGCTCGCGCTCGTGCTCGGTCCGGACGGAGGCGCGGCGATGCGGCGCGACGACACGGCCGAGGACGGATGGGCGGCGCTGTGGAACGGCGATGACGCGCACGACCCGGAGGCGACGGGAATGCTCAGCGCCATCGTCGCGCCGCTCGCCGCCGACGAGCTCCCCGTCTGGACCGCGGCGAGCTACGACGGCGACCTGGTGCTCGTCCCGGCCGACCGGCTTGAGGAAGCCGTCGGCATACTTCGCCGAGCCGGCCACCAGGTGGCCGCATGACTGAACACGCCGAAGTTCCAGGAGAGCGGCCGGAGCCCCAGAGATTCCGCCTGCCTGCCGTTACCGCTGCTTGAGATCCGTGAGCAGCGCCCGGAACGCAGCGGGGGCGAGCAGAAGCTTCGGCCCATCCGGGTCCCGGGAGTCCCGCACGCCCACACTCTTCGGCAGGGCGGCAAGTTCGACGCAGGCCCCGCCGTGGTCGTTGCTTCGCCGCGCCTTGCGCCAAGTCACATCGTCCACCGGTCTATCGCCTTTCGTATGAAGTCACGGGAGTCAGTGACGCTCAGTGCGCGAGCCTGCAACTCCGCAAATTCACCGACAACGGTCAAGATATCCCTTGAGTCGTCAGAGGTGACTCCTCCGGTGGAGGTCTCCAGAGAGACCAGTTCCTCCCCTGTCGGTTGCGTGGCGATGTTGAATGATCCGGAGACACCACGGTAGTAAGCGATCGGAGCGATCTGAACGAGGATGTTCTCCCGCTCCGTCGACTTCAGCAAGTGTTCGCACTGGTCCCGCATCACGCCTGGGCCACCCACCTCCCGCATGAGGACGCTCTCGTCCATGACGACGATGAGCCGGGGCGGTGTTTCGCGGAACAGGATCTGCTGGCGACTGAGACGCGCATCGAGAGCGGCCTCTGAGAGAAGAAGCACGTGGGCGTACTCCTTCGTCTGGAGCAGGCCGGGCACGAACGTCGCTTCGTAGGCGCGGAGTAGGTCGGCTGATGACTCGGCCTCGGAGTAGTCGGCGAAGAACTTCGGGTAGTTCGCGGCGCGAAGGTGCCTGGCCCAGGACGCCGTGAGTTGGTCGCCCGTTTCCAGCGCATGGTCCAGTCGCTGGGCGAAGTCCTTGCGGCACCGGGTATTGCCGCTCTCGACCTGGGAGATATAGGAGGGCGTCACCGCTACACGGTGGGCCAGCTCTGTTCGGGTGATGCCGGCGTCTTCGCGCAGGCGTCTGACCTCTGCGCCGAAGGCCTTCAGGGCCGGGGACGGCTTGCGTTTGGCCATGGCAGTGATCTCCAGTGGCTCTGAAGTGGAATTAAGTGATTTTGAGTCCTCGATGTGCGTCTCGGGGCTTGCATGCTCACGTTACTTCCTGGAGTGGATTCTGTGCGGGGAGTTACCGGAAGTCGGAGGTGATCGTTCATGGAGTGCCCCGCGGAGATCGTGGTGCTGGTTCGGGCCGAGTCGGTCAAGGAAGCTCGGGACTGGGTCGAGGCCGTTCTGGGGAGGTGGGGCCAGGACGCCTATGTGGCGAAGGTCGTGGTGTCGGAACTGGTGACGAACGTTTTGCGGCACACGAAAAGCGCGACGGCGACCGTGCGGGTCGTCCAAGCGGACAAGGGGACGGTCGTGGAGGTCTTCGATTCCTCCGACGTCCTGCCGGTGCCGGGATCGGCGGACCTGCTGAGCGAGGACGGGCGCGGGCTGGCGATGCTGGGCGCCCTCGTCAAGGAATGGGGCACGCAGCCTCTCGGAGGCGGCGGGAAGGCGGTCTGGGCGCTGCTGCCGGAGAGCACGTCGTGAAGGAAGCCGAAGTGCTGCTTTCCTTGCGCGAGCGCTACCCGTCCTGGGAAATCGCGCTGGACCGGGGCATGTGGCAGGCCGAAGGGCGCCTCTTCATCCGCTCCTCGTCACCGCGCCTGCTGGAGGCGGCGATGAACGGCGAACCCCCATTCCCGTCCCGCCTGGCCAAGGCACGAGTCGCTGTGCGGGCGAACGGAGCGTCAACCGTCCACAAGTCGCGACCGGAGGTGCCGTGCGGATCCCTCGGGCCAGGTCGCAACCGCCGGTGGCGCGGCGCTCTGCGAGTGGTCCGGTCAGTCCTTCGGGAGCGGCAGGGACGGGCGTGCTTGTGCCGCCTGAAGCGGTGACCCTGGGTGCTCGGCGGGCGCGGCGGTTCACTGCCGGAGTGGGGAGCGGCGTCCTGATCGGGGCGGGGTGGCTCAGCTGTCAGGATGGACGTTATTGATCACTATGGTCTCGTCCATGACCAGGTAGTACACCGTGATGTCGTCTCGAGTGACCACGTAGTGCGCGAACTCCAGGTCCTCGATGCCGAGCGGCTTGGCGTCCGGGGGCACCGGGTCGGTGAGCAAGGACATGATCACCAGTTGGATCGCGGTGCGATAGTGCGGTGCCATCGCGGCGATCTGCAGCCGGATGGACCTGGAGATGGTGAGATGGTCAGGCAAGCCAGTCCCCTGAGGCGATCTGCTCACGGGTGTAGACCTCGTATCCCGGCGGGGTCTTACCGGCTTCCAGATGGGCTCGGATGCGCCTGGCCTCGCGGTCCGCTTCTCGGGCCGCGCGCTCAAGGCGGAGTTCCTGGAGTTCCCGCCACTCCTGCTCGGTGACCAGTACGACCGGATCCTTGCCGTTCTTGGTGATACGGGGATGTGCGGCCCTGTGGACGACGGCTGCGTGGAGATCGCCGAGCCGCACGCGGGCTTCTTTGATCGGATAGGACTCCATGGTTCGACCATAGTGCACACAGTGATCCGAGTGCACACTTTGTACATCGCAGGTGGTGCGAGTCGGTTTTCGGCTGCGCGCTGACAGCTCGCCGGGTGGCCGGCAGGCGGGGTCGGTTGCCGGTGTCGGTCTGGATCACGCTGACGCTCAGGGGGAGGCTGGGAGGTCATGCCGTCCGGTCTGCGGCACGCCGAGAGCACGCCCGCGCCTTCAGTCGCGTGTCAGTCGTCCAGTACCTCGATCACGGGCAGTGTTCCGTCGATTCTGGCTCCTGCCGACTCCGGAGTGATCGCCTCGTTGTCTCGCAGCGTTTTGGTCACCTTCATCGGTACACGCGGTGTCACCAGGTATTTGCCCGGTGGTAGTAGCTCGCGGTCCGGAAGGACGATTTTGAACGTGGTCGTCCACCGGCTCATGATGGCGCATTCCGCCTGGATGAAAGGCTGCTGTTCACCGACCGTGTCGCTGCGAACGGGGAGGACTATGGCGCCCGTCGTCTTCTGGGGGATGTCGCTCCGCCTGGCCTGTGGGAGACGGTAAAAAGCCATGGACTCCGAGCCCTGGGTATCAAGCTGATCGGTACCGAGTCCGATCGCCCATTCATACCCATGGGTCTTCGGCGGGTGCGCCTTGGTTCCGAAGCATTGACGCTCACCGCTCGCGGTGTAGTAGACGGCTCCGGTAGTGCGTGCCCGAAACTCCTCCACGAGGCGCACTTCCGTGCCGGTCTTGGCTCTGGCCGGGGTGAGCGAGTACTTGAGGTCGATGTACGGGGTCTCGGCGGCGGGCAGGTGGGCCTGCCCGAGGAGCACGCCCGGCCTGGTGAAATATGCGTGGACTCCGGCGTGGCTGGTGCCGCCCACGCTCGGGCCGGGCCAGAGAAGCCATGCCGCGATCACGCCGCCCACGCCCGCAATCCCGATTCCGGCGGCGCCCTTCGCCCCGCCGATCTTGCTCAGGAAGCCTTTGGACGCGGACGCGCCGGTTCTCGCCATCACGTCCACCGAGGCGGCGTGCTGTGCGAGGCCGACAGAAACGTGGCCCGCCGCCGTGGACGCTGCGGCGCCGGTCGCGGATGCGCCGGGGGGCAGGAGGGCGCCGCCGAGCATTGCCAGTGGGGCGGCCGTTACGACGGTGGCGGCCACCGCGCCGAGTGCGAGGAGGCCCCGCCGTTCCCAGTCGGGCCCGTAAGCCCGTGCGGCGACCGATTCCAGCTCGCTGACGAACTCGTACGCGTTCCAGATCCGATCACTTGGTCTTTTCGCCAAGCCTCGTCGAACGAGGGGCCGCAGCGGCTCAGGGACGCTCTCGTATGACGAGAAGCCTTGGTCATGCGCGGTTTTCAACTCGGCGAGAGTCGTGCCGCTGAAGGGCTTGTTCCCCGTGGTGCACTCTACGAAGACGCATGTCGCCGCGTAGAGGTCGGTCGCTGGAGTGGCGGGCCCTCCCGCCCACTGCTCCGGGGCCATGTAGGCGGGTGTCCCGGCCTGGCCGCCCTGCCCGGTGAGAACGGCGATCCCGAAGTCGATGAGTTTGCTCTGCCCGTCGTCCTGGACGAGCACGTTCCCGGGCTTGTAGTCGCGGTGGACGACTCCGACCGCGTGTGCCGCCGCCAGGCCGAGCAGGGAGCCTTTCAGTATTGCCAAGGCGGCCTCGGATGCCAGCGCCCCCTCGTGTTCGTCCAGCACCTTGCGCAGCGGGCGTCCCGGCACCGCCTCCAGGATGATCGCCGCGCCCCAGGGCGACTCCAGATAATCGAGTATTCGCGCCACATGCGGGTTGTTCACCCGCTTGAGCATCTGAGCCTCTTCGCGGAAGACGTTCCTCGCGGCCGCATCACCGAGAAGGTCGGTGGCCAGGTACTTGATGGCGACTGGACCGCCGCCCGACTCGTGCCGGGCGAGCACGACCTCGCCTTGGGCTCCCGTTCCCAGCTCCGAGAGCTCGACGAACCCGGGCAGCCGATGTTCGCGATATGTCACCGGCCCGTGTTGGTCTGGATCTCGCTGACGACCAGCGGTGCGGGCTCAGAGGAGACGGAGCGCTCCCCCAGATCGCCCCCAGGGCTGTCACAGTCGTTACCCTCACACGTCCAGGTGACGTTCCAGGTGATGGTCGCAGTGATCAGGTATTTCCCACGCGGTTGGCCGGCGGAGGACCGCTTGTAGGTGTAATGGCAGGACTTGCCGTCCTTGCTGCCGGCGCTCTTGCAGGTGAACTCGTCTTCGCCCATGTTCCATCTGACCGACACTGGCTGCGCCGTCGCCTGGACCGTCTGGTCGCCCGCGCTCACCGGTTGTGTTTTCACGACCTCGAAATTGTCCACCCAGAGGGCTGTCCGAACACGCACGTATGTCTTCCCGTTCGGTGCTGTGTGCACTACGGGAACGGGGAAGCCCTTGGTGGTCAGGGCCTCGTCGACGAGTTGCAACGTGTTCGGCGGGGCCGGAGCCGGTGGTGCGTTACCGCCCGGGCCGTTGACGGCGTCCACCGCCTGGTTGTCCGTCAACCCCATGGGGTCGGGTGGATCGATCGGTCCCGAAACGCCGCCTGCTCCTCCGCCCGTCCCGCCGCCTCCGCCAGAGGGGACGGTCTTGCTCGTCTTCGGGTTGCAGTACATCTTCTTCGAAGCTCCACAACCATCGGCTCGGGCTGGCACGGCGGCCAGGAAGGGCGCCGTGAGAGCCGCAGCGATCACCATGCAGGAGGCCGTACGGCGTCGAGTGGGTGGGTTCTTCAGCATTGTTTGTCCTGGGCAGTCGCCGCGGCCTTCCATACGCCGGATTCGTACTGGAGGGTCGTCCGCTGGATGTGGGCTACGCCCGGTCCACCGTTGAGTCGCTCCCCCGTCTTCGCGGAGAAGCGGTAGGCGGCGAGGGTGCGGACGCAGTCGATGACGTAGACCTTCGTGCCGTCCTTGGAGCGGGCGTAGACGCGAGGGTTGAACGTGTTCGTGAAGCGCCAGATGACGCCTTTGGCCTTGACGGCCTCTACGTCGTTGGTCACCTCGGTGAGGAGGGGGTCCGTGGCGACGTCGGCCAGGCCGGACGGGTCGTTGGTCTCGTAGGCCTTCTTGTAGGCGGCCTGGTAGGCGCGGTAGCGGTCGAGCACCGTCTTGAAGAGCTGCTCGGTCGGGACCGCGGTGGGCGTTTGGGCGGCGGGGGTGGCGCCGCCGGTGTCGAGCCGGCCGTTGGGGGATAGTTCGCCGTTGGAGGACGAGCCGGACGAGCCGCATCCGGTGGCCGTGCACACGGCGAGGACGGCCGACAGGCAGGCGGCGCGGCGAGACCCCAGCGGGGAGGAACGTACCAACCGGGTGCGCATCGCCATCCCTGAGCGGCAGCAAACGACGGGCCGAATACGCGCGAAAGCTTACAGAGGTGTGTGTGGCGAGAAAAGGGATTCGTTGCGCCCGCTTGACCTCGACCTTGCTTGAGGTAGCAGGCTCCTCGTGAAAGCGCTGATGAGGAGGAGTCGGATATGCGTGCTGTGTGGTTGAGGGAGTTCGGCGGGCCCGAGGTGCTGGTCCCGGGGGACGTGCCCGATCCGGTGCCGGGCGAGGGGCAGGCGCTGGTGGAGGTCGAGTTCGCCAACATCACGTTCGTGGAGACGCAGACGCGGTCGGGCTCCGGTCCGATGCCGGTGCGGTGGGAGCCGCCGGTCATCCCGGGCAACGGGGTCGGCGGCGTGGTCACGGCGGTCGGCGAGGGCGTTGACGGAGCGCTCGTCGGACGGCGGGTCGTCAGCAGCACCGGCGGCACGGGCGGCTACGCCGAGAAGGCCGCCGTGGACGCCCAGGGCCTGTTCGAGGTGCCGGACGGCTTGGCCCTCGATGACGCCGTGGCCCTGCTCGCCGACGGGCGGACGGCGACGATGATGACGCGTGCGGCCCAGCCTCGCGAGGGCGAGCGTGTCCTGGTGGAGGCGGCGGCCGGCGGCGTCGGGACGCTCCTCGTCCAGCTCGCGAAGGCGCAGGGTGCGACGGTCGTCGCGGCGGCGCGAGGCCCCAGGAAGACCGAGCTGGCGTTGCGGCTGGGCGCGGACGAGGCCGTCGACTACGGCGAGCCCGGCTGGGCGGAGAAGGTCGGCCCGGTGGACGTCGTCTTCGACGGGGTGGGCGGTGACGTGGCCCGCGAGGCGTTCGGCCTGCTCGGGAAGGGCGGGCGGATGGTCAGCTTCGGGCTCGCCAGCGGGAAGTGGGCGAGCATCCCCGAGGAGGACGCCAAGGAGCGCGGCGTGGCGCTCGTCCGGCCCGGCGCCTCGCCTGAGGAGATGCGGGAGTTCACGCAGAGCGCGCTGCGCGAGGCGGCGGCCGGACGGCTCAAGCCGGTGATCGGGCAGCGCTTCCCGCTCGACGACGCGGCCGGGGCGCACGCGGCGATCGAGTCGCGCGGCACCGTCGGCAAGACCCTGCTGGAGGTCAGCCGACCCGCTTGAGGAACGCGACGAGCGAACGCTCGTAGGCGGCCGGGTCGACGTTCCAGGACTCGGTGTGGTCGCCGGGCGTGGGAATGTGCGTGACCGTGCCCGGCGGCGCCTTGCGGGCGAACGCGAAGGCGGGGGCGTTGGCGACGGTCTCGTCGTCCTCGGTGGTGAACATGAGGACCGGCGTCCGCAGGTGGGGCGCGAACCGGCGCATGTCGAAGTCGGTGAGGTCGATGCCGATGCGCCACTGCAGGACGCGCTTGGCGACGTCGGTGATGAAGCCGGGCAGGTGGCGGGCGTCGGCCTGCTTGTCCAGGGTGGCGTTCCAGTCCAGGACGGGGGAGTCGAGCACGACCCCGCGGACGAACGTCGGGTCCCGCTGCAGCGTCGTCATGACCATCGCGCCGCCCATCGACCACCCGTACAGGACGACGCCGGTCGCGCCGTGGGCGCGTGCGTAGCCCATGGCGGAGATGACGTCGTGCCACTCCTTGTCGCCCAGATGGTTGTGGCGGTCCTTGGAGGGCGGCGCGCCCACGTCGTTGCGGTAGGCGATGGACAGCATCGGCATGCCCAGCGCGTGGACGGCCCGCATGACGCGGAGCGTCTCGGCCTTGTCGGCGTTGCGTCCGTGGACGCCGATGACCCAGGTGCGCTTGGAGGACGTCCCCGGGACGAGCCACGCCGGCATGGGCCCGACCTCGGACGGATACGTGACGTCCTGGAACGGCAGCCCGAGCGCCGTCTTCGGGTCGCCGTCGTACATCCAGTGGTCGATCATCGCGGGGGCGTCCTTCAGCAGGGCGCCCTCGACCGACGTCACCTTCCGGACCACGTGCTCGTCGTTCGCGCCGACGACGGGCCCGAGCAGGGCGCGGCCGCCCCGCCAGACGAGGGACCACGTGCCGGGGCGCTCCGTCCCCGGTTCGCGGGGGAGCGTGACGGTGCCGTTCCCCGCGTCCTCGATGGTCAGCGGGTACTCGGCGGAGTGGTCGACCTCGATGGCGACGCCGGCGAAGTACCAGCCGATGCCGCCGACGAGCGCGCACAGCAGCGCGGTGATCGTGACGACCGCCGACATCAGCGGGCGGGTAGGGCGGCGCCGCCGGGACGGCTGGCCGGGGGACGCCGGGACGGACGACGCGGGTGCAGCGGTGGACACGACATACGAAAGTAGCCTCCCCCGAGCGTCGCGAATGCCCGGGTTAGAGCGCAATACATTGATTAGTGCGGTTAACCTGCCGATCAGGTGCCAAAGGAGGAGCCATCCGGACGGAGGGACGCGGGGTGACGGGCCAGGACGACCGCGTCGCGGAGTACGAGGGCCGGATCGCGGATTTCGCGCGGCGGCTGGCTCCGCCCGGCTGGCGGCGGCTCGACCTGCACTGCGTCGCGACGGTCGCCGTGAGCGACGTCGCGCTGACG
Source organism: Spirillospora sp. NPDC049024 (assembly GCF_040649235.1). Classification (NCBI taxonomy): domain Bacteria; kingdom Bacillati; phylum Actinomycetota; class Actinomycetes; order Streptosporangiales; family Thermomonosporaceae; genus Spirillospora; species Spirillospora sp. NPDC049024. The sequence goes on along the minus strand of NZ_JBEZFD010000017.1, from coordinate 34,527 downwards.
GTGCTGACGGGCGAGGGCGGGATCGTGACGGCCGAGGGCGTCCCGGAGGAGCTGACCGGCCTGCTGATGGACCTGCGCCGCGCGCACTACCTGTCCGAGCAGGGCACCTGGTTCTCGATGACCATGATCATCGAGCCGGGCGCGGCGCGCCCGCTCTACAACTACGACTTCGACCCGCTGTGGGACCCGCCGATCCCGGTGGACTGCTGGCGCCGCGACCAGATCGTGATGCCGAGGGACGGCGCCAACATGCCGGGCTGGCTGCGCGACCGACTGGAGGGCCGCGAGCCGGCCGACCGCCCGGCGCCCGATCCCGGGCCGCTGAACCCGGTCGAGCAGATGGAGCTGCTGTCGAACCAGTTCGCCGTCCTGGTCGCCGACCGCGCGCCGGCGCTGTGGGAGCGGGTCTCCGGGCACTACCAGGCGGTCGGCGGGCACGCGGAGCTGCCCGCCGCCACCGTCCACCTGGGCGGCGGCGCCCGGACCTCATGGACGCCGCCCGCCGCTGCCGCCGCCCTCCTCGACCGGCTCCGCGCCGGGACGCACGCGTTCCAGGGCTCCACCTGGTTCCGGATCGACTTCGAGGTCCTGTACGAGGACGGGGGCGTGCGCTGCCGCGCGAGCTTCGCCCATGACGACGAGCCGCGCTGGGAGAAGGAGCCGTCCGCCGGCGACGTCCGGCGCGAGCTGGAGCGGTTCCCGCGCGAGGACGTCCCGGAATGGATGACACGGCGGCTCGGGCCGCGCCCCCAGCCCGTGACCGTGGCCGACACGCCGCCGCCCCGGCCGAGCTCCGGGCTGCGCAGGGCCAGGATCTTCGACCACGCGGGACCGGACGGGAGCCGTCCCGCCGTGTCCCGCCCGGCCGTCCCGCCGGACGAGGCCGGACGCGTCGCCGAGTACCTGCGGCAGGCCCCGACCGTCATGGCCGCCCGTTCCAACGCCCCCGACCGGCTCGACCCGTCGCGCGGCACGGTGGTGCCGCTGACCTTCCACACCGACGGGACGTGGGTGTGGTCGGGCGCGGTGGCGTACTACCTGAGCGAGCACGGCGTCCCGCCGGAGCCCGACCTCGTCGCGCACATCAGGGCCAACGGCTTCCGCGTCCCGGCGGTGGACGACGACACCATGGACGCCGCGAACGCCTCCGTCACCGGACGCGCCGCGCCCGAACGCGTCCGGACCGAGGCGGGCCCCGGCTGGGCGGAGAGGCTCCAGCACCGGCTCGACCAGCTCCGCGTCGACCGCGCCGCCTACCGCGTCGACGACACGGCCGAAGGCGTCTGGTGCCTGACGTCGGAGCCGGGCCGCTGGTCGGTGTTCCAGATGCGGGACGGCGAGCGCCGCAAGGAGGCCGTCTTCGACGACGCCGAGCAGGCGTCCGCGCACCTCCTCGGACAGCTCCTGCTCGACCCGCGCCACACCGTCAAGGACGGGCCGTTCGAGCCGCTCAAGGGCGAGCCGCCGCTGTCGCTCCTGCGCGACCGCCACGTCATGGAACTGGCCGCCGGGACGGAAGTGGACCGCTACGGCGGCTCGGACGGGAACGTGACGTACGCGGCCCGCACGCCTTATCCGCAGCGGTCGCTGCCGGCCGAGTGGCGCGACCGCCCGTACCGCGTCTACCGGTTGCGGCGCCCCATGGAGGCCCTGACCGGAACGGCGATCCCGTGGTTCGGCCAGCCGGGCGGCGGGACGGCGCACGTGTTCAGGAGATCGGTCGCCGACCTGCTCGCCGACGGCAGCATGATCGAGGTCCCGAACGGCTGAGCGGGACCGGGGCAGCGGTCAGGCCTGGCCGATCGCGGAGACCAGTCCGAGCGCCAGCACCAGGTCGAGGTGGATGAAGGTCTCCAGCTTCGCGCCCGGCGGGACGTCCCGGTCGGCGGCGAGCCGGTCGAGGACGGCCAGCGCGGCGGGCCCGTCGAGGTCGTCGGCGAGCGCGGCCATGGCCTCGTCCGCGTACTCGCGGCTCATCGGACGCCCCGGGGACGTCGCCCACTCGGCGACCTTGCCGCGCCACGCGTCCAGCCGCTCGGCGGATGCCGCCACCCTCTCCCCGGACAGCTCCAGAGACTCCTTGTAGGGGACCTCCAGCATCGCCAGGCGCGCGGCCGACGGGTCTGGAGCGGACCCGGTCTCCTGCGGCACGACCAGGCACAACGCGTCCATGTCGGCCCTGCCGGTCACGTAGACGTCGGCGTCCGGGAGCACGTCCTCCAGCACCTCGAACGGCTGGACGCTGTAGTCGTCCAGCCCGGTCGCGGTACTCGGGGTGCTCACGACCCGGACGCGGCGCCCGGCCCGCTCGGCGACCCGCCGCAGCAGGTCGGCGACGACCGCGCGGCGGTACCCGCCGTCCGGCCCGTCCGAGGAGTCCACGACCTGGACGCGCAGCCCGCGCCCGGCGGGCAGCGCCTCAGCCCGCCCCGTTCGATGGTCGTACAGCCGCAGCATGCCCCCACCCTAGGCGGGGGCTGCAGATCCTGTCTCGAAGTGGCCTCGGCCACGTGCGCGAACGCGTGACCTGGCCGGTGGAGCGAAGCCGGAGGCGAGCGGAACCGGGCAGATCGCGAAGCGATGCCGCGTTCGCCCAGGCCCGGTCACGTAGCGAGCCGCCAGGCGAGCGAAGTGGGCCGGGACTTGATTACACGCCTACAGCGGGTGGTCGGCGGCCAGCGGGCCGAAGGGCGCCGGCGCGGCGCCGTCCGACCGGCGGACGGCCGCGAACCGCAGTCGCACGTAGTCGGCGACCCATCCCGACTCGCGGCGCAGTGCGGGCGCGGCGAGGTCGTTCACCCGCTCGAGCAGCGGGTCCACCAGCTCCGGCGGGACGTCGGCCAGCGCGCGGGACGCGTAGGCGCGCACCCAGTCGGCGGCGCCGTTCGGCCCCTCGGTCATCCGGGTCGGGCGGTCGGCGTGCTCCAGCAGCCGCAGCGTGAACCCGGCCTCCTCCAGCTTGGCCGCGTACTCGGCCGGCGACGGGAAGTACCAGGGCAGCTCGGGCTCGCCGAGGCCGAACACCCGCCACGCCGTCTGCATCGCGACGATCAGCTCCGCGCAGTTCCCCGCGCCGCCGAGCTCGCCGACGAACCGGCCGCCGGGGCGCAGCGCCGCGTGCACGCGGCCGATCACCGCGTCGGGGTCGCGGGTCATCCAGTGCAGCGCCGCGTTCGACGCGACCGCGTCGAAGGACTCGCCTACGGTGAAGTCATGGGCGTCGCCGACGATGAACGACAGCCCCGGGTTCATGGCGGTCGCCTGCGCGACCATCTCCGGGCTGCCGTCGATGCCCAGCACCTCGGCGCCCCGTTCGGCGATCTCCGCGCTGAACGAGCCGGTGCCGCATCCGAGATCGATGATCCTCTCGCCGGGCTGCGGATCGAGCAGATCGACAAGGGGCGCACCGTGCGCGGACACATACCCGAAGGCGGAGTCGTACGTCGTCACGGCCCAGTTCACTGTCATAATTTATCGGACATCGCCCAATGGTGAGGTGGGGTTGCCGTGGCGGACGTCACGTCGGAGATCCGCGTCGTGGGTGCTGAGGGCCCCGAAGGCCTCTCCCTGCGCACCTCCGGCCTGTCCGCCAGGGGCCTTCCGGAGTTGCGCGCCGACGGGCTGCCGCCCTATCTGGGGCAGGGCTGGGCGCGCGTCCTCGCCGCACTCGCGCAGCGGCTCGCCGCCACCGGCGAGGTCCCGGACGAACTCGCGCCCGGCGTCGAGATCCGCCTCGTGCCGGCGGAGGACGGCACCCTGGAGCCCGTCCCGCCGCAGGGGCGCGACCTCGGCGAGTGGCGCCGCGACGTGCTGATCCGGCTCTTCCCCGAAGCCCGGAGCTGACGGCCCGGACCTGGCCGCCCACCCGCGAGGGGCCGGTTCCTAGAATCGGATTCTGACAACCGGCTGGAGAAGGGTGCGCGAGGTGCCGTACGCAGAGATCGAGTACGAGGTCCGGGACGGGATCGCCACCGTCACGCTGAACCGGCCGCAGAAGATGAACGCCTACACGTTCGTCATGCGCAACGAGATGCTCGACGTCTTCGACCGGATCGACGCCGACGACGAGGTCCGCGCGGTCGTGGTGACCGGCGCGGGGCGCGCGTTCTGCGCGGGCGCCGACCTGAGCGGCGGCGGCGACACCTTCGACAAGGACAAGTCCAAGGACATGTTCGCGGGGGAGGACGACGTCCTGGAGGACGGCACCCCGCGCGACGGCGGCGGGACGGTCGCGCTCCGCATCGCCCGCTGCCTCAAGCCCGTCATCGGCGCGTTCAACGGCGCGGCGGTCGGCGTCGGCGTGACCATGACCCTGCCGATGGACGTCCGGCTCGCCAGCGAGAAGGCGAAGTTCGGCTTCGTGTTCGCGCGGCGCGGGATCGTCACCGAGGCCGCCTCCGGCTGGTTCCTGCCGCGCCTCGTCGGCATCGCGCAGGCCATGGAGTGGGCCGCCACGGGCCGGATCTTCGACGCGCAGGAGGCGCTCGCGGGCCGTCTCGTCTCCCGCGTGTACGCGCCCGACGAGCTCCTCCCGGCCGCGTACGGGCTCGCGCGGGAGATCGCCGACAACACCTCGGCCGTCTCCGTCGCCGCGATCCGCCGCCTCATGTGGTCGGGCCTGTCCGCGCCGTCCCCGTGGGACTCCCACATCGCCGACTCCCGCCTCATGGCCTCCCTGGGCGGGGCCGCCGACGCCGTCGAGGGCGTCTCGTCCTTCCTGGAGAAGCGCGACGCCGCCTTCCCGCTGCGCGTCAGCAAGGACCTCCCGCCCGAGGTCCCCGACTGGCCCGTCCGCTGAGCCGCGCCGTCCGGGCCGCCGTCTCGCGGCGGCCCGGACGTCCACGGCGACCCCGGTGAAAGGCGGGTGAGCGGGACGTCGCATGATGGAGGGGAATCCCCGGGGCGTCCCAAGGACGATCTTGATTTTCCGGACCATCGGGAAGCGTGTTCCATCGGTTACGGAGGGTATTAAGCCGCCCGAGGCCACACGTTACGGGGGTGCCTGGTGCGGATCAGGAATTGTGCCGTCATCGGTGTCGGACTCCTGCTCGCGGCCGGTTGCAGCCATGCCGACCGGCAGGCGCGGACCGCAGGTGAGCACGGCAGGCTCAAGGGCAAGGCCCCGGCCACGAGGCCGCCCGCCCAGACGCCGCCTCCGCCAAGGAAGATCGACTGCGACCGGGTGAAGTGCGTCGCGCTGACGTTCGACGACGGGCCCGGCCCGTACACGGCGCGGCTGCTCGACACGCTCAAGAAGAACGGCGTGCGCGCCACGTTCTTCATGCTCGGCGAGAACGTCGGCGCCCACCGCGACGTCGTGCGCCGGATGGCGCTGGAGGGCCAGGAGGTCGCCAACCACACCTGGTCGCACCCGGACCTCACCACGCTGTCGCCGGCGGAGGTGCGGTCCCAGATCCAGCGCACGCAGAAGGTCGTCAAGGACGCCTCCGGCGTCCTGCCCACGCTGGTCAGGCCGCCCTACGGGTCGGTGAACAAGCGCGTCGAACGGGCCGTGGGGATGCCGCTGATCCTCTGGAGCGTCGACACGCTCGACTGGCGCTACCGCGACGTCGCCCGCGACACGCGCGTGGGGGTCAAGGAGCCCAAGACCGGCGGCATCGTCCTGTTCCACGACATCCACAAGCCGAGCGTCGACTCCATCCCGAAGGTGGTGGAGGGCCTGCGCAAGCGCGGGTTCACGTTCGTGACCGTCTCGGAGCTGCTCGCGGGGCGCCGGCTCCTGCCCGGCGCGTCCTACAGCGAGCGGACCCCGCCGCCGACCCCGGTCACGGCGAGCCCGCCGCCGACCCCGGTCACGGCGAGCCCGCCGCCGACCGGCTCCTCCGCGCCCGCCGCCCCGCCTACCGCAGGCTCCACGGGCTCTATGCGAAGCGGCCCAGTGCCCGCCCCCGCGCTCCCCGGGCTGGACGCTCCCCGCTAGTCGTCTTCGGGGTCTCGGCGGGGGCGTCGTTTCGGTGGGGGCTGGGGCGGGACGACCTTCGCGGCGACCATGGTCCGCTCGGGCACCTCGACGAGTTCGCCGTTGCGGCGCCGCACCGCGAGCGTGCCGCCGGACCATGATTCGAGGACGCCCACCACGTCGCTGTACTCTCCCGTTGGCAGACGGCGGCGCAGCGAGATCCGCTGACCCACGTCCGCGCTACTGATGGCCACCACCAGGCGTGCGGCGAAGCGGCCGGACATGTAGGGACCCCCATGTCGAATCGTCGGCGGCGGGGTGGCCATACTATTCACAGCGAGCTTGCGGTGAGCCGTGACGTGCGGCGGGGCCGGAAATCCGAGAGGAGTCACTGACGTGACCTACGTCATTGCGCAGCCCTGCGTGGACCTGCTCGACAAGGCATGCATCGAGGAGTGCCCGGTCGACTGCATCTACGAGGGGAAGCGTCAGCTCTACATCCACCCGGACGAGTGCGTCGACTGCGGTGCGTGCGAGCCGGTTTGCCCGGTTGAAGCCATCTACTACGAGGACGACGTCCCCGAGCAGTGGAAGGACTTCTACAAGGTGAACGTGGAGTTCTTCGACGACCTCGGCTCGCCCGGCGGCGCGTCCAAGGTCGGGAAGATCGACAAGGACCACCCGATCGTCGCCGCGCTGCCCCCGCAGAGCCACGACGACTGATCGCGTGCGGGGTCTGGAGCGCTCCTTGAGGGCGCGTTCCGGGGGCCGCCTGCGTCGAATACCGGGCCGTGGTCGGGAACGACTGCGGCCCGGTGGGTTTTCTCAGAGGAGGTAAGGGCGTTGTTCACGTTGCCGGACTTTCCGTGGGATCGGCTCGCGCCGTACAAGGAGCGGGCGCTGGCGCACGCGGACGGCATCGTCGACCTTTCGGTCGGAACGCCCGTGGACCCGACGCCCGAGCCGATCAGGGAGGCCCTCGCCGCCGCGTCCGACGCGCCCGGCTACCCGCAGACCTACGGGACGCCGGCGCTGCGCGAGGCGGTCGCGGGATGGCTGCGCCGCCGCGCCGGGGTGTCCGGCGCCGACCCGGACGCCGTGCTCCCCGTCATCGGCACCAAGGAGCTCGTCGCCTGGCTGCCGACGCTGCTCGGCGCCGGCCCCGGCGACAAGGTCGTCTTCCCCGCGCTGGCCTACCCGACCTACGACGTGGGCGCCCGGCTCGCCGGCGCCGACCCCGTCGCGACGGACGGCCTGCTCTCCCTCGGCCCGGTCAACCCGAAGATCGTGTGGGTGAACTCGCCGTCCAACCCGACCGGCAAGGTGCTGCCCGCCGAGCACCTGCGCAAGGTCGTCGCGTGGGCGCGCGGCCGCGGCGCGGTCGTGGTCAGCGACGAGTGCTACCTGGAGTTCGGCTGGGACGAGGCGAACCCGCCGATCTCGATCCTGCACCCCGACGTCTGCGACGGATCCCACGAGGGCCTGCTCGCGCTGAACTCGCTGTCCAAGCGCTCCAACATGGCGGGCTACCGCGCCGGGTTCGTCACCGGCGACCTCGCGCTGGTGAAGCGGCTGCTGGAGGTCCGCAAGCACGCCGGAATGATCGTCCCGGCGCCGGCGCAGGCCGCGATGACCGTGGCCTACGGCGACGACGCGCACGTGGACGAGCAGCGGGCCCGGTACGCGCGCCGCCGCGCCACCCTGCGCGCCGCGTTCGAGAGGCACGGCTTCCGGATCGACGACTCCGAAGCCTCGTTGTACCTGTGGGCCACGCGGGACGAGCCGTGCTGGGAGACCGTCGCCCACCTGGCGTCCCTCGGCGTCCTGGTGGGCCCCGGCGAGTTCTACGGCCCGGGCGGCGCCCGGCACGTCCGCATCGCCTTCACCGCGACCGACGAACGCGTCGCCGCGGCCGCCGAACGCCTCTGACCCCGTCCGGCCCCTCGCCGGTGAGCGGGTGGCCGTACCAGGTCGGCGGCCGGTTCCGGTCGGGTTGCCGCCCAGGAAATACGGTGTTTCCGGACAAAACCGCATCTTCATTTGATACGTCTGATCGCGGTATGGGCTTGATAGGCCACAGTCGGTAGGATCCGCAGGTCTGGCCCCCGAAAACGGACGAAACGATGGAGGTGCCGTGGGCAAAGCGGCGATAGTGATCCTGCTGGCACTGATCCTGGTCGCCTTGGTCGTGCTCATCGCCGTCCTGCTGCGGCGCCGTTCGGGCGCCCCGGCGCCGGCGCCCGCCCCGGCCGCACCGCGCGACCCGTTCGCCGCGGAGGACCAGGTGGCCGGCGACCCGCGCGCCCTCAAGGCCGGAGACATGGTGGAGTACCTCGGCACCCGCTACTTCGTCCGCGGCTCGCTGCGGCTGAAGGAGGGCGGCTTCACCTGGAGCGAGCACCTCCTCGACGCCGACACGATCGAGGGCACCAAGGTGTGGGTCTCCGTCGAGGAGGACCCCGACCTCGAGGTCGTCTGGTGGACCGAGCACGACATCGGCGACCTGCGGCCCGGAGAGAAGACCATCGTCGTGGACGGCGTGGAGTACCGCCGCGACGAGCACGGCACCGCCGACTACACCAGCGAGGGCACGACGGGCGTCGGCGTCCAGGGCCGGGTCGAGTACGTCGACTACGAGGGCCCGGGCGGCAGGTACCTGTCGTTCGAGCAGTACGGCGGGGGTCAGTGGGAGGCGGGCCTCGGCGAGCGCGTCCCGGCGGGATCGATGACGATCTACCCGGGCGGCGGTAGCTGACCTTGCGGGCCGTCCTCGACACCCCCTACGCGGACGCCCGCGCCGACGGGCTCTCGTTCGCGCTCGGCCTGCCGCCGCTGGACGCCCTCGCCGTCCTGCCGGTGGAGCGCGCGGGCCTGACCGTGGAGCTGCGCCTGCTCGGCGCGTCCCACCAGGTCATCGCCGGGCCGCTGAGCGAGACGGTGGCGTGCCTGCCCGGCCGCGCCGAACCCCTGCCGGGACGCGCGGTGACGAGCGTGCCCGGCTGGGCCTACGACTTCGCCGCGACCACCGCGGCGCACAGCGACGGGACGGCGTTCGCCCGTGCCGTCGAGGCGGTGTGCGCGCGGCTCGCGGACCGCGGTGACGCGCTGACCGGGTCGTTCCCCGGTTCCCCGCATGCCGTCACCGCCCTTGCCTTGGAGGACACGGCGGACCAGGAGGCCGGGTTCGGCTGGCGCACCTGGCACGCCTACCCGCAGACCCGGGAGATCGTGATGACGCGGAGCCGGCTGGTGAGACCTCGTGAACGGTAGGAGCCAGGTGAACAACAGGTACCGGGTGGCGGGCGCCGTGGTCGCCGCGACCCTGACGGCGGCGGCGCTCAGCGGCTGCGGGCAGTCGCAGTCGTCCTGGATCGCCGACAAGTACAGCAGGGACGGAGTGGGCGCCTACCGGTCGCCGAAGCCCCCGCGGACGGTGGCGTCGGAGATCGGCCGCAAGTTCAAGCCCATCGACCGGGTGGACGACATGGCCACCAGGGGCGCCAACGGGGGCATCTTCATGCGCTACCCGAAACTCGTCGTCGGCGTCCTGCCGAACGGGACGGGCAGCCGCATCACGGTCGACAACCCGCGCAGCGGTTACAGCCGCCACTACTCCCATGTGGCCGGGCGCTGGAGCAGCCCGGGCAGCAACGGATGGACCAGCAGGGGCGCCGCGTCGTTCCGCGGCGGCGGACCGGGCTCCGGCAAATGAGGCATCGGGCCGACCAGGGCGTCGGGCAGACGAGGAGCGACACATGAACGACGACATCCTTCACGAGATCGGGGCGACCTTCGCCTACGGCGCGGTCGGCATCGCCCTGATGGCGATCGGCTACCTGGTCGTGGAGGTGACGACGCCCGGCAAGCTCGGCAAGCAGATCTGGACCGAGGGCAACCGGGGCGCCGCGCTCCTGCTGGCCGCCAAGCTCTTCGGCACCTCCGTGATCGTCACCACCGCGATCGTGACCAGCGACAGCGACCTGACCGACGGGCTGGTGGACACCGCCGTGTTCGGCGGGATCGGCATCGTGCTGATGGTCGCGGCGTTCTTCCTGCTGGACGTGCTCACGCCCGGCAAGCTCGGCGCCACGCTCGTGGACGCGGGCGGGACGGGCACCGCGATCCACCCGGCGGGCTGGGTCGTCGCCGCCGCCGACCTCGGGGTCGCCGCGATCGTGGCCGGGGCGGTCTCCTGACGTCCCGCGACCTGGACCAGGCGGCCCTGCCGTCCGGCACGGCCTCCCCGGAGCCGTCCACTCCCGAGGGGGACGGCCCGGGGAGGTCGCGTGTCACGGCGCGGGCGGCGCGCGCGCTCGTCCTCGCGGCCGTGTTCGCGTGCGCGGCGTGCGGGCTGGTGTACGAGCTGGCCCTGGTGGCGCTCGGCAGCTACCTCGTCGGGAACTCCGTCACGCAGGCGTCCATCGTCCTGTCGGTGATGGTGTTCGCGATGGGCGTCGGCTCGCTGGCCGCCAAGCCGCTGCAGGGCCGCGCCGTCGTGGCGTTCGCCGTCATCGAGGGCGCGCTCGCGCTCATCGGCGGCGTGTCGGTCCTCGCGCTGTACGCGGCGTTCGCATGGCTCGACCTCTACGTCCCGGCGCTGGTGGTGGTGTCGTTCGCGGTCGGGGCGCTGATCGGCGCGGAGATCCCGCTGCTGATGACCCTGCTCCAGCGGATCCGCAAGCAGGACGCGGGGTCCGCGGTGGCCGACCTGTTCGCGGCCGACTACGTGGGCGCGCTGATCGGCGGCCTGGCGTTCCCGTTCCTGCTGCTGCCCACGTTCGGGCACATCAAGGGCGCGCTGCTCGTCGGCGTCGTGAACGCCGTCGCCGGCATGGCGGTCGTGCTGTGGCTGTTCCGGCGGGAGGTCGGGCGCGTCGCCCGGATCGCGCTCGCCCTCGGCATGGTCGCCGTCCTCGCCGTCCTCGGCGGGACGTACGTGCTCGCGGACGGGTTCGAGGTGTCGGCGCGGCAGGCGCTCTACGACGCCCCGATCGCGGTGGCGAAGCGCACGAAGTACCAGGAGATCGTCATCACCCGGCGGGCCGGGCTCGGCCCCTCGGACCTGCGGCTGTTCCTCAACGGCGACCTCCAGTTCTCCTCGGCCGACGAGTACCGCTACCACGAGTCGCTCGTCCACCCGCTGATGTCGGGGCCGCACGGGCGGGTGCTGATCCTCGGCGGCGGGGACGGCCTGGCGCTGCGCGAGGTGCTGCGCTACAAGGACGTCCAGAGCGCGACCCTGGTCGAACTGGACCCCGAGATGATCCACCTGGCCCGGACGTACGGGCCGCTGGAGTCCCTCAACCGGCACGCGTTCGAGGACCCGCGCGCCGAGACCGTCAACGCCGACGCGTTCTCCTGGCTGCGCCGCCTCGACCGGCGGTTCGACGCGGTCATCGTGGACATGCCCGACCCCGACGACGTGTCCACCGCCAAGCTGTACTCGGTCGAGTTCTACGGGATGGTGAAGCGGGCCCTGGCTCCGGGCGGGCGGATCGTCGTCCAGTCCGGGTCGCCGTACTTCGCGCCCAAGTCGTTCTGGAGCATCCAGAAGTCCATCGCCGCCGCCGGGCTCGCGACCACCCCGTACCACGTCGACGTGCCGAGCTTCGGCGACTGGGGGTACGTCCTCGCGGCCCCCGGGAAGCGGCCGCCCGCGCTGGGCCTGGCGCCCGGCGTCTCGGGCCTGCGCTTCCTCGACGGGCCGGTGCTCCAGGCGGCGGCCGTCTTCCCCAAGGACCGCCGCGTGCGGGACGTGGACGTCAACACCCTCGTCCACCCGCGCCTGGTCGAGTACGAGGGCCAGGAGTGGAAGAACTCCTAGCCGGGTCCGGGCGGCCTAGTCGGGGACCGACCGGCGGAGCGCCTTGTCGACGGCCCGCTGGAACGAGGTGACCAGTGACTGGATCATCAGCGGCTTGAGCTTCCCGGCCATCTCCATCAGCCGTTCCCGCTCCTGCGGCGCGCGCCCGCCCGCCCGGTAGGGGCGGACGACGGTGTCCTGGAAGACCTGCTGGAGCTCGGCGGCCAGCGCGGTCGTGTGCCGGTCCACCGCCTGGTACGAGGCGATCAGCGTGTCCAGCGGGAGCGGCAGCGCGGCCAGTTCGGCGCTGACGCCGAGCAGCGCGGGGCTGACGACCCGCACCTGGCCCGCCGGGTCGTCGGAGATCTGCTCGACGACGCCGAGGGCCTCCAGCCGCTTGATCGTCTCGTCGTCGAGGTGGCGTCCGGCGCGGCGGTCCAGCTCGTGCCGGTCGAGGTCCTCCGGACGCTCCGGCGCCCAGGGGGACAGCAGGGCGCGCTGGAGGGCGAGGTCCTCGGCCGGCGCGTCCAGCGGGATGCGCTTCAGGTGCTTCTCGATCGAGGCGAGCGTGAGCCCGAGCGACTGGAGCTCCCGGACGAGTTCGAGCCGCGCGAGATGGTCGGCGCCGTAGAGGCCCGTCCGGCCGCGCAGCCTCGGCGGGGGCAGCAGCCCGCGGCCGGCGTAGAACCGCACGGTGCGGACGGTGACCCCGGCGCGCGCGGCCAGCTCGTCGACGGTCAGTTCCATGCCGCCCTCACTGCCGCCTGCCTCCATGCCGCCGCTCCCGGGCCGCCCGCCGCTATGTGACAGCACCAGTGTTACATTAATCGTGTATCAGCGCGCACTTACCTGAGCGCGCACCGGTCGGCGCCACACCTGTCAGCACGTACTAAGTAGGGAGACCGCGGATGGGACGCGACATCTACACCGAGGAGCACGAGGCCTTCCGCGACATGGTGCGCTCCTTCATCGCCAAGGAGATCGCCCCCCACCACGAGCAGTGGGAGAAGGACGGGATCGTCTCGCGCGACGTGTGGCTGGCCGCGGGGCGCGCGGGCCTGCTCGGCATCGACATGCCGGAGGAGTTCGGGGGCGGCGGCGACCCCGACTACCGCTACTACGTGATCTTCAACGAGGAGCTGGCGAAGGCCGGCGTGCACGGACCCGGCTTCGCCGTCCACAACGACATCAACGGCGGGTACCTGCGGCAGCTGTGCACCCCCGAGCAGCAGCGGCGCTGGTTCCCCGGCTACTGCTCCGGCGAGCTCGTCACCGCGATCGCGATGACCGAGCCCGCCGCCGGGTCCGACCTGCAGGGCATCAAGACCACCGCGGTGAAGGACGGCGACCACTACGTCCTGAACGGCTCGAAGACGTTCATCTCCAACGGCATCCTCGCGGACCTGGTCATCGTCGTCGCCAAGACCGACCCGTCCGCCGGGGCCAAGGGCGTCAGCCTCCTCGCCGTCGAGCGCGGCATGGAGGGCTTCGAGCGCGGCCGCAACCTCGACAAGGTCGGCATGCACGCCCAGGACACCGCCGAGCTGTTCTTCGACAACGTCCGCGTCCCCAGGGAGAACCTCCTCGGCGAGGAGGGCATGGGCTTCATCTACCTCATGCAGAACCTCGCCCGGGAGCGGCTGTCCATCGGCGCCACCGCGCAGGCCGCCGCCGAGACCGCCTTCGAGCAGACGCTGGAGTACTGCAAGACCCGCGAGGCGTTCGGCCGCCCGATCGGCAAGTTCCAGCACAACCGGTTCACGCTCGCCGAGATGAAGACGGAGCTGACCGTCTCGCGCTCCTTCACCGACGAGTGCATCGTCAAGGAGAGCAGGGGGGAGCTGACCCCCGACGAGGCCGCGATGCTCAAGTGGTGGAACACCGAGCTGCTCAAGCGGGTCGTGGACCGCTGCGTCCAGCTCCACGGCGGCTACGGCTACATGACCGAGTACCCGATCGCCAAGGCCTACCAGGACGTCCGCATCCAGACCATCTTCGGCGGCACCACCGAGATCATGAAGGAGATCATCGGCCGCGGCCTCGGCGTCTAGCCCGCGCCCCGCGCCCCGCGCGCCCATCGCCCGGGCCGCCGCCGCGCTCGCCGCGCTCACCGCGCCGAAACCTCCCGGCTGCCACGTTGGGCGCGTGAACACACGCGAGGAAAGGGTCGTACGGCTCGGTTCCGTACGCAGGACATTCGGCGACGTCGCCGCGCTGGACGGGGTGAGCCTCGACGTCCGGCGCGGCGAGTCCGTCGCGGTGATGGGGCCGTCCGGCAGCGGGAAGTCGACGCTGCTCAACATGGTCGCGGGACTGGACCGCCCGACGGCGGGCTCGGTGGCGGTGGACGGCGACGACCTCACCGGGATGGGCGAGGCGGCCCTGGCCCGCTTCCGCCGCCGCCGGATCGGGATGGTCTTCCAGTTCTTCAACCTGCTGGACGACCTGCCCGCGCTGGAGAACGTCGCGCTGGCCGCCCGGCTGGCCGGCGTCCCGGCGCGCAAGGCGCGGGCCCGTGCGCTGGAACTGCTGGACGAACTCGGCGTCGCCGACCGCCGCGACGCCTACCCGGCGGTGCTCAGCGGCGGCGAGCGGCAGCGCGTCGGGGTGGCGCGGGCGCTGGTGAACCGGCCGGCGCTGCTGCTTGCGGACGAGCCGACCGGCGCCCTCGACAGCGCGACCGGCGAGCAGGTCGCCGGGCTGCTGCTCGACCTCAACCGGAAGGGCCAGACGCTGCTGCTGGTCACCCATGACCAGGGCCTTGCCGACCGGTGCGCGTCCCGCCTGGTCGAGTTCAGGGACGGCCGGATCGTCCGGGAGTCGGCAACGGGCGGCGGCGCGCGGGAGACGGCCGAGACGCGGGCCGTCCGATGAGCGCGGTGTGGGCGGCGTCGCGGGCCGGGGTGCGGCGGCGCAGGGTCCAGTCGGCCAGCATCGCCGTCGTCGTGGCGCTGTCCACGGCGACGCTCGTGTTCGGGCTCGGCCTGCTGGCCGCGTCGCGGTCCCTCTTCGACGACGCCTTCGCGCAGGCGCGCGGCGCGCACGCGACGGCCTCCTTCGACGCCGCGCGGGTGAGCGCCGACCGGCTCGCCGCCACCGCCCACGCGCCCGGGGTCACCGCCGCCGCGGGCCCGTTCCTTACGGCCGTCCTGCCCCGGGACAAGGGCCCCATGGGACCCGGCGGCGACGGCCTCCTGGTGGTCGGACGAGACGACCCCGGCGGCCCCGTCGACAGGCTCACCCTCACCCAGGGCCGATGGGTCCGCGGACCGGGCGAGGTCGTGCTCCGCGTCAAGCCCGGCGGCCCCTTCAGGCTGGGCGGCAAGCTGACGCCCCAGGGCCTGCCCGAGCTCACGATCGTCGGATTCGCCGACTCCGCGACGGACGGCTTCATGGGCTGGGTGACCCCCGCCCAGGTCGCCGCCTTCCGGCCGGACGGGCTCCAGATGCTCTACCGGTTCGACCGCGCGAAGGGCGCGTCCGAGGTCCGGCAGAGCCTGGCGACCGCGACCGCCGGGCTGCCGATGCGCGGCTACGACTCCTACGTCACCGCCGAGCGCTCCTTCGAGAAGAAGTTCAACCAGCTGATCCCGTTCGTCACGGTCTTCGGCGTGCTCGCCATGGCCGTGTCGGTGTTCATCGTCGCCAACGTGGTCAGCGGCGCGGTGGTCTCCGGGTTCCGGCACATCGGCGTCATGAAGGCGCTCGGCTTCACCCCGGCGCAGGTGACCGCCGTCTACGTCGTGATGGTCGCCGTCCCGGCGCTGCTCGGCTGCGCGGTCGGCCTGCTCGCGGGCCACCTGCTCGCCCTGCGGATCGCGGCGAGCGTCGCGGCGGGCTTCGAACTGCCGTCGGCCGGGGGAGCGGCGCCCGTGCTCGACCTCGCCGGGGGCGCCGGGGTCCTCGCCCTGGTGGTGCTGGCCGCCGTCCTCCCGGCGCTGCGGGCCGGACGGCTCCCGGCGGTGCAGGCGATCAGCGCCGGGACCGTGTCGCGCCGGGGCCGCGGGCGGCGCCTCCAGCGGTGGCTGCTGCGCACCCGGCTGCCCGTCCCGGCCGGGCTGGGCCTCGGGCTGCCCGCCGCCCGCCCTGCCAGGACGGCGCTCACCCTCGCGGGGCTGTGCCTTGGCGTGACCGCGGTGACCATGGGGTTCGGGCTCCAGCAGACCGTCACGAAGATCACGACGGCGGACACCGAAGGGCACACCTCCGTCGTCGCGGGCGTCGCCCCGAGAGCCTCCGGCGGCATGACCGACGACAAACTGGAGGCGCTGCTCCGAGCCCAGCCGGGGACCGCCCACATCATGTCGTTCGCGCCCGCGAACGTGCGGATCCCCGGGGTGCCGTCGAGCCTGTCGGCCGAGGCCTACAGCGGCGACTACCGCCCCTTCCTCGGCGACGGCCTCGTCCGCGGACGCTGGTTCTCGGGCCCCGGCGAGGTCGTGCCGAGCGAGGCGTTCATGCGCCTCCACGACCTGGACGTGGGCGACACCCTCACGCTCCAGACGGCGGACGAACCGGTCAAGGTGCGGATCGTGGGCGCGTTCGCCCATCCCGACACCGACCGCCTGATGCTCGACACCGCCGGCCTGCCGGCCGCGGCGACCAAGGACCAGCCGCACCCCTTCTCGGTGATCCTCACCAAGGGGACCGACCCGTCCGACTACGTCCGCCGGCTCACCGCCGCCGCCCCGCCCGGCGGGCTGTTCGCCGAGCCCGTGCGGCCCGACCTCGGCGAGGGCGCGGTCTTCGGCGGGCTGTTCCTGCTCTTCTCGCTGATCATCTGTGCGGCGGCGGGGCTCGGCGTCCTCAACAGCGTGCTGCTGAACGCCAGGGAGCGCGGCCGGGACCTCGGCGTGCTCAAGGCGGTCGGGACGACCCCGCGGCAGGTCGTCGCCATGATGGTGACGTCGATGGCCGCCCTCGGGATCGCCGGCGGCGCGCTCGGGGCGCCGCTCGAGGTGCTCGTCCACCACGGCGTCGTGGTGCTCACCGGCGACATGCTCGGCAGCGGGATGGCGTCGTCCTGGATCCACGTGTACTCGTGGACCGTGCTGGTGCCGCCGGCCTGCGCCGGGCTGGTCGCGGCCGTCCTCGGCGCCTGGCCGCCCGCCCTCCGGGCCGCCGCCACCCGCACCGCCGCCGTGCTGCGCAGCGAGTGAGGGTCACGTGAGGGCCACGGTGACCGACAGCCCGCCGTCCGGGTTCGCCGTGGCCCTCACGTCGCCGCCGTGGGCCCGGGCGATGGCGGCGACGATCGACAGCCCGAGCCCCGCGCCCTCCGCCGACCCGGTCCGGTCGGCGTGCAGCCTCCGGAACGGCTCGAACAACTCCTCCACCTTCTCCGGCGGGACGATAGGCCCGGTGTTGCGGACGACCAGCGCCTCCTCCGACAACTCCACGCGGACGTCCCCGCCGGGCCGGTTGTGCCGGATCGCGTTCTGCACCAGGTTCGCGGCCATCCGCGTGAGCAGCACCTCGTCCCCGGCGACGGTCACCGGCCGCGTCTCGGCGGCGACGGCGATCCCGTCGCGTTCGGCGGCGGCCGCGTTGTCCTCCACGACCTGACGGACGACCGCTTCGAGGTCCACCGGCGCGCGGGCGTCGAGCCCGCGTTCCCCCTGCGCGAGGACGAGCAGGCCCTCGATCAGCCGCTCGGACCGCAGGGTGTTGCGCAGCATCTCGGCCCGGACCTCGGCGAGCCGCTCCGGCGAGGGGTCCGCGAGCCCGACCTCCACGGCGGTCCGCTGGATGGCCAGGGGAGTGCGCAGCTCGTGGGACGCGTTGGCGACGAAGCGGCGCTGGCTGTCCACCGCCTTCTCCAACCGGTCGATCATGGCGTCGAAGGTGTCGGCCAGCTCCTTCAGCTCGTTCTGCGGCCCGTCCAGCGCGATGCGCTCGTGCAGGGTGGACAGCGACAGCCGGCGCGCGGTCGCCGTGATGCTGTGCAGCGGCCGCAGCAGCCGCCCGGTCAGCCACCAGCACACCGCGAACGCCAGCACCGTGATCACCACGATCGCGACCAGGATGACGAGCCGCTGCGACCCGACGACGCTGTCCTGGAACTGCTCCGGCCCGACGACCTTCTTCGGGCCCTGCCGCGTTCCGGGCTCCACGAACTCGAACCGCGGCGTCGGCGCGACCGGCGCCGCCGGCGGGCACGGCATGTCCTCGGGAACCCCCTCGCATGCGACGGGATTCGGGTGCACGGGGACGTCCTGGACGCGGTCGTTGACGATCCTCTTCTGGATCCACAGGACGGCGCTGAGCACGCCCAGCGTGATCACGGCGAACAGGCCGCCGTACAGCAGCGTCATCCGGGCCCGCACCGTCGCGGGCATCACAGCCGGTACCCGCTTCCCGGAACGGTGACGATGACGGGCGGGTCGCCGAGCTTGGCCCGCAGCTTGCTCACGGTCACCTTGACCACGGTGGTGAACGGGTCGGTGTTCTCGTCCCACGCCCGTTCGAGCAGCTCCTCGGCGCTGACCACGCCGCCCCGCGCCTGCATCAGCACCTCCAGCACGGCGTACTCCTTGGGGGACAGCGCCAGGCGGCGGCCGTCCCGGGCCACCTCCCGCCGCGCCGCGTCCAGCGTGAGCCCGCCCCGCACCAGCACCGGGGGCAGCGGCGGGACGTTCCGCCGCGCCAGCGCGTGGATCCGCGCCACCAACTCGTCGAACGCGAACGGCTTGGCCAGGTAGTCGTCGGCGCCGAGGTTCAGCCCGTCCACCCGCTCGTGCACCGCACCCGACGCGGTCAGCATCAGGATGCGCACCCCCGCCTCGCGCTGCGCCAGCTCCCGGCAGACGTCGTCGCCGTGCACCAGCGGGAGGTCGCGGTCCAGCACGAGGACGTCGTACTCGTTGACCGCGAGCCGCTCCAGCGCCCCCGCCCCGTCATAGGCGACGTCCACCGCCATCGCCCGCTTCCGCAGGCCTTCCGCCACCAGATCGGCCAGGAAGCGCTCGTCCTCGGCCACGAGTATCCGCATCCCGCCATTCCCCCAGAACCGCGATAAAACGGTGGTTAACACCCCCAGAAATGGGCTGTGGTGCCCCGAGGAGGCCTCGGGGCACCACAGGTGTCATCAGACGCCGAACGCGGCGGGGTACTGGATGGTGCCGGTCGGGACCGGGCGGGTCTCGTCCAGCGCCATCGCCATCATGGCCTCGTCCGGGACCTCGAAGGGCGCGCGGATCCCGAAGCGGGAGGCGGGGACGAAGCCGAACCGCGGGTAGTAGTCGGCGTGGCCGAGGACCAGGACGAGGTTCTCGCCCATGGCCCGGGCGGCGTCCAGGACGGCGCGGATGGCGGCCGAGCCGGCGCCGGTCCGCTGGAACGACGGCAGCACGGCGCACGGCGCCAGGGCGAGCGCCGGCTCGCCGTCGACGTGGCAGCGGGTGATCAGCGCGTACCCGACCGGGGTGCCGTCGGGCGTCGTGCTGACCATGGACAGGCCGTCGATCCACGCCTCCGCGTCGGCGCGCAGGGCGTCGACGATGCCGGCCTCTTCGGCGGTGGGGAAGGCGGCCAGGACGATCTCGCGGATGGCGGGCACGTCTTCGGCGGTCTCGGGGCGGGTGTTCCAGGTGGTCATGGCGGTCCTGCTCTCGTCGGTGGAAGCGTCGTCGTGAAGGAGGTGGGCGCGCGCCGGTGCGGCGGCGTCGGTGCCCTCTCGGGGCGTGTCGGTGGGGCTCATTGCTGGCGCTCCCTGAAGCGGTAGGTGGCGCGCAGGTGCGCCGTGATGTTCTTCTTGACGGCCTCGCGGTCGGCCCGCAGCCGCGCGTCGGTGCGGGAGGCGGCGTAGTCGTTCTCCCGCAGCAGCCGGTGGTAGCTGTCCAGGCGGCGCTCCGGCAACGTGCCGGCCTCGACGGCGGCCAGGACGGCGCAGCCCGGCTCGCTCTCGTGGGCGCAGTCGCTGAACCGGCAGTCCTGCGCCAGTTCCTGGATGTCGGCGAACGTCTGCTCCAGGCCGCTCTGGGCATCGTGCAGGCCGATCGAGCGCAGACCCGGGGTGTCCAGCAGGACGCCGCCGCCGGGCAGCGGCAGCAGTTCCCTCCAGGCGGTGGTGTGCCGGCCCTTGCCGTCTGTAGCGCGTACGGCGCCGGTGGCCAGCAGGGGCTCGCCCAACAGGGCGTTGCCCAGCGTGGACTTGCCCGCCCCGGACGGGCCGAGCAGCACGACCGTGCCGGTCAGGACGGCCGTCAGGACGTCCAGGCCCTCCCCGGTCACGGCGCTGGTGACCAGCACGTCCACACCGGGCGCCACCTCCGACACCTCGGCTTGGGCCGAGGCCGCGTCGGCGCGCTCGTCGGCCTTGGTGAGCACGATGACGGGCTGCGCCCCGCTCTCCCAGGCCAGCGCGAGCATCCGCTCGGTGCGGTCGTGGTTGAGCGGGGCGGCCAAGGACACGGTCACCACGACCGTGTCGACGTTGGCGGCCAGGACCTGCCCGTGCGAGGTGCGCGAGGCGGTGGACCGCACCAGGGCGGTGCGCCGCTCCAGAACCTCGTGCAGCACCGCCGCATGGTCGTCGGTCGGCGGACGCAGCGCCGCCCAGTCACCGGTGCAGGGTGCCGCGAGCGGATCGCCCTGCTGGGCGGCCGGGATCTCCGCACGGACGGCCCCCGTGTCGGTGACCGTCTCGCACAGACCGCGTTCGGCCCGCACGATCCGGGCCGGGATCAGCCCGGCGGCGTGATGGGGTGCGAAGGCGTGCTCGTAGGCATCGTCCCAGCCGTAGCGCGCCAGAGGGCGCGGCCGGGTGGAGAAAGAATGTTGAGACAACGTGAGAACCCTTGAACAAGGGCCCCGATCAGCACGGAGTGCAGCCTCCCGGAAGCCGGCACGGCTTCGACGGGATCGTGAACGTCAGGTCAGACCAGGGCCCGGGACGTGAGGATGGTCCAGCGGGCGCTGCACACGGCAGCGGCCTTCGCGGCGCTCATCAACTCACCTCCCATTTCCGTAGCCGACCGGTTGTCTCTGCAAGCGCGACACTAGCACACGGCAGGACGTTTGCGATCTTCGTCTCCCGGGCCCGACGAGGGGACCAGGCCGGAGACATGATGTCAGCCGGGTGGACCGGGCGCTGCGACTCCCAGGGCGGCCGCCACGTCCAGCGTCCTGCGCGGGGTCGCGCAACGCTTGGCCAGCGCGGTCTGGTCGAGCCGTCCGCTGCGGGCCTGGAACAGCACCGGCGCGGCCGGATGCCGACGCATCTCGTCCGCGGCCAGCTCTCCGGCGATCCGATGCGCCGCATCGACCAGAACGGGGACCAGCGCCCGCAGCGCCGCCGCCCACTCCTCGACCGCCCGCAGCCATTCCCGCGTTGCCTCATCGGCTGTGCCGGAGAACCGCGCGACCTTCTCTTCAAGCTCCGCCCAGGTGAAGTCGCGCCACGGCCTGGTCTTCAGGACGGGCAACTGCCATGCGCGCTTGGCGATCGACCAGTGGTCGGCGCGGGCCGCCACCGAGTGGACCGTGAAGCCCGGGACGCACAGCGCGGTCAGGTTCCAGCCGTGGCAGGCGCCGGTGTCGAGCCCGAAGACCCTCCCGTCGCGGACCAGCGGCTCCCGGCCGGTGACGTGGTGACCGAACACGACCGGCTTGGCGTCGGTGTAGCGGTCGTGCCAGTGGCCGTCCGGGAACAGTGCGGCGAGCTCCCGTTCGCCGCTGGTCGTACCGCAGAGGATCTCGTCCTTCTGGTCGCTCAGCGGGACACCGGGGACGAGCGCCGCATGCACGACCCGCACGTCCTCGCTCTCGAAGAAGTACGGAAGCGTCCGCATCCACTCGACCGTCCGGGCGTACTCGTCGCCCAGCTGCAGGCGCGTGATCTCCTGTGCGTAGGAGAAGACGCCGCGCACGTGCTTGCGCTCGTGGTTGCCCATGACCACGACCGAGTTCGGACGCTCGCGGAAGAACCGGACGACCTTCCCGGGAGCCGGCCCCCGGTCGACCAGATCGCCCACGCTGACGAGGAGGTCGTCCGGGCGCAGGCCGACCTTCTCCAGCAGTTCGAGAAGCTCGTCGAAGCAGCCGTGAACGTCGCCGACGATGACCGTGCGTCCCACCCGGCGGAGCCTAGGCAGGCGCACATTTCACGCGCAAAGCAATATCTAGCCTTGTGGCACGATCTCCTGGACGGCCCAGCCGTTGCCGTCCGGGTCCTGGAAGTAGACGAACCGGCCCCAGGGGAACTCCTGCACCTTGCTCACCTCGACACCCCGCCCGGCAAGCTCCGCATGGGCGGCGTCGGCGTCCTTGACGACCAGTTGCAGCCCCTGCACCGAGCCCGGCGCCGTCTCGACGATCCCCTTGCCGATGGCGATCGAACACGCCGACCCCGGCGGCGTCAGCTGAACGAACCGGATCTCGTCGCTGACCCGGTGGTCGTGGTCCAGGTTGAACCCGGCCTTCTCGGTATAGAACGCCTTGGCGCGGTCGACGTCCGAGACGGGCACCGCGACCAGCTCAAGCTTGAAGTCCATACCACCTTCCTACCGCGCCCCTCAGACATTCACTCCGTGTAGAGCCTCCGAGCGCAGAGCCCCTCTTCGACGGTGTCGATGCTCCGGACGTTCTCGGGGTCGAAGCGCAGCACCCGCTGCTCGTTCCCCTTCAACTCGACCGTGCCCGGACCGGTGAACCGCGCGGATTCGATCCAGTCGCCGCCGGAATCGGGGTTGAAGCAACCGAGGTAGGCGCGCCTGCTGAACGGGCCGTTCCTCGACTGCACGTACCACCCCTGCACCGGGTCGATGATGTTGCTGGTCTCATGCAGGACCAACTCGAACCGCCCATCGCCGGACGTGGCCACGATCCGCACGTCCTTGTCCTCGTCAGCCCAGGCCCAGCTCAGGATGCTCGCAGCCATGAAGAGCAGCGCCGCCGGACACAGGACGCACGCCGCGAGCACCGCCCCCCGCCGCGGCAGACCGCCTACCGCGGCCGCGAGCTGTATGCACGTCACGCCGAGCGTGCCGAGCCCGGCGGTCAGAAGGAGCGCCCACCACAGCGACCGGTCCCCGAGCCAGATCCAGCGGGACGGATTCGCTGCCGCCGCCACGCCCACGGCAAGCAGCACCCCGCCGACGACGACCGGCCACACCCATCGCTT
Source organism: Spirillospora sp. NPDC049024 (assembly GCF_040649235.1). Lineage (NCBI taxonomy): Bacteria > Bacillati > Actinomycetota > Actinomycetes > Streptosporangiales > Thermomonosporaceae > Spirillospora > Spirillospora sp. NPDC049024. The sequence continues at coordinate 11,682 of NZ_JBEZFD010000017.1, read as the reverse complement.
CTTCACCTCAAGTACACACCGCCAGATCGTCCATCGCGGGCTGTCAGCCCAATCCGACGATCACGGCTCGAGAAAGGTTCGCGCCCTCACTCTCGTCCAGGACGGCACACCGCCTGCCTCCCGAACGCGAATGACGGACCGGGAGTAGTGCAGGCTCAGGAATCCCAGGTCGGGCGGCTGAACCGATCAATGAATATAGTGCGCGGCCGTTCTGTGCATTTCATTGGAGGACGGCTGTTTGGGGATCAAGAATGCCGGACACTCTAAGTAGCGAGTTCGGTTCTCATGGTGAGATGCCGCAGGTGATAGGCGGTGTGCGCCCGCCGCTCGGCGGTCACCGTTTCACATCATGGAGCAGCCCCCATGCCTGCCAAGATCTCCCCGGTCGATCTCCTCCGCCGGCACGCGCGGATATCCGGCCACGCCGCACCCGTCTCATCCCTCCATCCCGTCCGGTCCGCCGAAGCGGCATTGGTGGCCTATGTCGCCAATAGCGGGAGCGACACGGTGTCGCTGATCGACACCGTCACCAATGTGGTGGCCGACGCCATCACCGTGGGGCGCTACCCGTGCTTCGTGGCGGCCGCTCCGGACGGCGGCAGCGTATACGTCACCAACAACGGGGATAACACGGTGTCGGTGATCGACACTGCCGCCAGTGCCGTGACCATGACCGTTCCCGTCGGTGACGAGCCGTTCGGGGTGGCGGTCTCCCCGGACGGCGGCAGTGTCTACGTCGTCAACGGCGGGGATGCCACGGTGTCGGTGATCGATACCGCGACCAATACCGTGACCGCCACCATCGCCGGCACCGAGGGCCCGTATGGGGTGGCCGTCACGCCGGACGGGGGCAGCGTCTATGTCGCCAACCTCTACGCGGATACGGTCTCGGTGATCGACACCGCCGCGAACACCGTGACCACGACCGTTCCCGTCGGCGTCGACCCGGAAGGCGTGGCGGTTACCCCGGACGGCGGCAGCGTCTATGTCGTCAACGGCGGGGATGGCACGGTGTCGGTGATCGATACCGCCACCAATACGGTGACCGACACCATCACCGTGGGGAGCTACCCCAGTTTCGTGGCGGTCACCTCAGACGGCGGCAAGGCCTACGTCACCAACTATGGAGAGGGCACGGTGTCGGTGATCGACACCGCTGCCCATACCGTGACCGCCACCGTTCCCGTCGGTGGCACCCCGTACGGAGTGGTGGTGACCTCTGACGGCGGGAGTGTCTACGTCACCAACGACCAGGAGAGCACGGTGTCGGTGATCGATACCGCCACCGACACGGTGACCTTCACCATTCCCGGTGTCGGCCCTTACCCGTGGGGCATCGCGATCGGGGCGGGGGCCACCTCGGCGGTGACGGTCACCGCTGAGCCCAATCCGGCTCAGGTCGAGCGCCCCGTCACTCTGAAGGCCACGGTCACCTGCCCCGAGGGCATTCCAACCGGCGCGGTCGAGTTCCGTGACGGCGCCGCCGTTGTCGGCTCGGCCTACCTGATCCACGGCACCGCCACCCTCCTTCACAGCTTCGAGGCCGGCGCCCACGCCATCACCGCCCTCTACAGCGGCGACGACAACTGCCCGGCCGCCGAGTCCCCTCCGACCACCCTCACCGTCAACAAAGGCACCTCGACCACCGTGGCCTCGGCACAGCCCCGCGTGACACCGCCGAACCGACGCGTGGCCCTCCTCGCTCGCGTCCTGTGCGACGGAATCCTCCCCACCGGCACCATCGAGTTCCTCGACGACACCACCACCCTGGGAACCATCCCCCTGACCGCAGGCTTCGCCTCCCTGGTCACCACCTTCACCACCACCGGCACCCACACCATCACCGCCCACTACAGCGGCGACCAGCACTGCGAGGCCTCCACCTCACCCCCCGTCACCGTCACCGTCCGCTGACCCCCGCCAACGGGTCGGCGGCACCATGCGGACGCCCGCCAGAGGGCCCACCCCGGAACGCCGTGTCCGGGCGGTCGTTCTGATCAATAAATGTGCCGGCAGCCGTTCTGCGCATTTCGCTGGAGTTGGCTGTTTTTGGAGATCAAGAATGCCGGACACTTTAAGTGGTGAGTCGATTTCTCAAGGTGAGCTGTCGCAGATCAGACGCGACATTCGCTCGTCGCTCAACGATCTCTCTTTCCGAACTCGGAGCAATCCCCATGCCCGTCGATATCTCCCCGGCCGACCTCCTCCTCAGGCGCGCGCGGATATCCGGCCGCGCAGCTCGCGCCTCGACTTTCCGGGCCGCCCTGTCCGCCGACACCCCCACCATGACGGTGGCCTACGTCGCTGATCTGGAGGGCGGCGCGGTGTCGGTGATCGACACCGTCACCAACGCGGTGGCCGCCACGATCACCGTCGGCAGCCACCCGTACGGGGTGGCGGTCACCCCGAACGGCGGCGGCGTCTACGTCACCAACGCCGGGGACGACACGGTGTCGGTGATCGATACCGCGACGAACACCGTGGCCGCCACCGTTCCCGTCGGCAGCGCCCCTTACGGGGTGGTGGTCACCCCGGACGGTGGCAGCGTCTACATCGTCAACAACGGGGACAACACCGTGTCGGTGATCGACGCGGCCGCGAACACCGTGACGGCCAGAGTCGCCGTGGGCGGCGGTCCGCTCGGTGTGGCGGTCTCCCCGGACGGTGGCGGCGTCTACGTCGTCAACAACGCGGACGGCACGGTGTCGGTGATCGATACCGCGACGAACACCGTGACCGCCACCATTCCCGTCGGCGGCGCCCCTTACGGGATCGCGGTCACTCCGGATGGCGGCACCGCCTATGTCACCAACGGCGAGGACGCCACGGTCTCGGTGCTCGACACCGCCACGAACATCGTGACCTCCACCATTCCCGTTGGGAACTACCCGTACGGCGTGGCCGTCTCTCCAGAGGGAGGCGTCGCCTACGTCACCAACCGCAACGACGACACGGTGTCAGTGATCGACACCGCCTCCAACACCGTCACCACCACCATCACCGTCGGGAATGCTCCGGTCGGCGTGGCGGTCACCCCGGACGGACGCACCGCCTACGTCACCAACCACTACGAGGACACGGTGTCGGTGATCGACACCGCGACCTACACCGTGACCCTCACCATCCCCGGCGTCGGCCCCTACCCGTACGGCATCGCGATCAGCGAGGGCGCCACCTCGGCGGTCACGGTCACCGCCGAGCCCAACCCGACCCAGGTCCATCACCTGGTCACCCTGACCGCCACGGTCACCTGCAGCGGAGGCACGCCCACAGGCACGGTCGAGTTCCGCGACGGCGCCACCGTCCTGGGCTCCGCCGACCTGGACGAAGGCACCGCCACCCTCGGCTGGAGGTTCGAGGCCGGTACCCACACCATCACCGCCGTCTACAGCGGGGACGACGGCTGCCCGGCTGCGGAGTCCAGCCCGATCGCCCTCACCGTCAACAAGGGCGCCTCGACCACCGTGGCCTCGGCATTGCCCCGCGTGACGCTGCGCTACCTGCGGATCACCCTCCTCGCCCGCGTCCTCTGCGGCGAGGGCCTCCTCCCCACGGGCACGGTCGAGTTCCGTGACGGCGCCACCAGCCTGGGAACCGTCCCCGTGCTCGCCGGCGTGGCCTTGCTGGTCACCGGCTTCCGCACCACCGGCCGCCACACCATCACCGCCGTCTACAGCGGCGACCGCCATTGCGAGGCCTCCACGTCGCCCCCTGTCACCGTCCTCGTCCTCTGAGCCCACCGACCGCGGGCGCCTGGTATTCGATCCACTCGGACTGACCGGGCGCCCCGCCGTTGAACACGCTCACTCGTCGGGGACCAGGCACAGGGTGACCGGCCCCTTCTTCGCGGGCAGCACCAGCGTCTTCGTGAAGCTGGAGCAGGACGTCTCCTCGTCGTAGTGGTAGACGACCCGGTAGTTCTCCGCCCACGGCATGCTCAGCCAGCAGGGGTGCTTCCGCCAGGTTCCCCGCTTGCCGGTCTCCGAGCTCTTGGCGTGGACGCAGTCGTCCGCTTCGGCGCGCTCCGCGGGCTGGGCGTACGCCGACATGGCGACCAGGAAAGCCGCGGGGATCGTCGCGCAGATCCCGATCGCGAGCACCTTTCGGTTGATGCGGGGGCGTGACCAGCGGCTCGCGATCTCGTCCAGGTGCCGCCTCTGGGAGGGGGCGCGTTCGGTGGGCTGCCCGCCCGGGTCCTGCGGAGTTTCCATCAGCTCCAGGGCCTCGGCGGCGCTGGGACGGGTCGCGGGGTCCTTGTCGAGCAGCCGGACGATCAGCCGCGTGAGCCTCCCGGCCTGCGTCGGCGGCGGGGGATCGTCGCGCAGCAGCGCCGTGACGGTTTCGGCCGGGGTGCCGCGGCGGAACGGCGACACGCCTTCCACGCACCGGTAGAGGGTGACGCCCAGGGAGAACAGGTCCCCGGCCGTGCCGTTGTTCTTGCCGCGCAGCCGCTCGGGCGCGAGGTACTCCATCGAGCCGATGACCGCGCCGGACGCCGTCATCGCCGTGTCCGTCTGGTGGACCGCGATGCCGAAGTCGGCGAGCAGTACCTCCCCGGCCTCGGTGAGCATCACGTTCGCCGGTTTGATGTCGCGATGGACGACCCCGGCCTTGTGCGCCGCGTCCAGCGCCCTCAAGAGCGCCATGGCGATCTTCGCGGCCTCCTCGGCGGGGATGCGCCGCCGCTCCTTGAGCCGATCCGCCAGGGAACTGCCGTCGACGAGGCGCATGACGATCCACGGGACGCCGTCCTCGATCACCACGTCGTGCACGGGGACTATGCCGGGATGGTCCCGCAACCGGGCCGCGTTGCGGGCCTCGCGTTTGGCCCGGATCAGGAACTCGTCGCGTTCCGCGTCGGACGCGGTCGGCGGCAGCCGCACCTCCTTGACCGCGACGTCCACGCCGAGGGTCTCGTCATGGGCCTTCCACACCCGCCCGAACCCGCCCGACCCCAGCACTTCGACGAGCCGGTAGCGCCCGCCGATCCGATCCAGGTGTGCCTCCCGGGTCACGCGCCCCTCCGGTATCCGGCGACGCCACGAAGAAGCCGATTATGTCCCACAAGATCACCCCGTGGCAGAGCAAGAAGGCTCGCGACGAGGCGCAGCCACCTGCCTTCGTCGTCCTCACCGGGGCCTTCGCGATCCCCGATGCGGAACCGCGGGCATACGACGTGGACGCCGGCGCGGAGGTCCCGGCAGCGCAGGAGGCAGGTCACGTGCGGTCGCGCACCGGTCGCTGGCGGGTCGAGTTCGGTGAGGGCGGCGCGGTCGGGTGGACCGGCGCGCGTGGGAGCGGCCGTCCTCTGGTGTCGGCGGTGCGACTCCGAGCGAGAAAGTCGGCACTCGTGTGGAACGTTCGGCGTCTCAGGCGCCTCCCTACCTCTGACGGACAGAGTTTTTGGGGAGGCATGCATGCGCTCATCTCGGCAAATGCCCTGGGTGGACGGCGTCGAGCACCGCTTCGTGGAAGCGCGCGGAATACGCTTCCATGTCGCCGGAGCGGGGGAGGGGCCGCCCTTGCTGTTCCTGCACGGCTTCCCGCAGCACTGGTACGCGTGGCGACATTTGATTCCTCGGCTCGCCGACCGCTACCGCCTGGTGATGCCCGACATGCGCGGGGCAGGCTGGTCGGACGCGCCCTACCGGGGGTACGGCACTCGGGACCGGGCCGCCGACATGCTCGCGGTCATGGACGCCCTCGGGCTCGACCGGGTCGGCCTGATCGGGCATGAGTGGGGCGCCTGGGCCGGCTTCAGGGCGTGTCTGGACGCGCCCGACCGGTTCACCCGGTTCCTGGCGCTCAACATCGTCCATCCCTGGCCCGACCAGCGCGCCACCCGCCGGAACGCCTGGCGCATGTGGTACACCGCCCTGTGGGAGTACCCCCTGCTGGGCGGCGCGATCTTGCGGCACTGGCCGGGGTTCACCCGGTACCACCTGCGCCGGGGCGTCACCGACCCTGCCTGCTGGCGCGCCGGCGAGCTGGAGGAGTTCGTGGCGTCGGTGCGTTCGCGGGCTCACGCCCATGCGGGACGCGCCCTGCATTGGCAGTACGTGCTGCGTGACATCCCCGCCCTCGCCACCGGCCGATTCCGCCGAGAGCGCCTCGCCGTTCCCACGACGGTCCTGCTCGGCGCGGGCGACTTCGCGTTCGTTCCGGAAATGCTGGCAGGCGGGGCCGATCATGCCGATGAACTGGACTTCAGAATCGTCCCCGGCGGGCACTACCTTGCTGACGAACGACCCGAACTGGTCGCCGCGACCATCGAGGAACTCTTCCCCGCGACGGAGACCACCGTTCAGAACAAGCCACTCGCGCGGAGCCGGGCCGACCGGGCGCCGGCTCCAGCCCGGGCGCGCATATGACCAGGTGGGAGCACGCTGCGTGACGGCCGATCCCGAGTACGTTGCCGCGCTGGTCCGGGGCGCCCAGCGCGGCGACAGCATGGCCATGCAGGCACTGCTCGATCTGCTGGCGCCCTACGTCGGCAGGCTCTGCGGGCCCATCGCCCTGGAGGACGGCCCGGATGCGGCGCAGGAGACGTTGATCGCCGTGTTCCGCGGGATCTCCCGCCTGCGCGAGCCCGCCGCTCTGTTCGGCTGGGTACGGGCCATCGCGATCCGTGAAGCCGTCCGGACCGCGCGCCGGGCCGGGCCGCCCGCAGAGCCGCTCGACCTCGACGCCGTGCCCCAGACGGGAGATCTGCAAGAGGCCACCGACGTCCGCGACCTCCTCGATCGGCTCTCACCCGAGCACCGCGCCGTTCTGGTCCTGCGCGATATCGAGGGCCTCGACGAGCGGACCGTGGGCAAGCTGCTCCAGATCTCCACGGGAACGGTGAAATCGCGTCTCCACCGAGCACGCAAGAGCTTCCGGAAGGCATGGCAAGGATGACCGAGCCCCGTTGGCCCGTGGCCGAACTCGACCCGGTACGGCACCTGCGCGTCATGGCCGCCTCCATCCCCGGCGCCGCCTACGCGGAGCTGGTGCTCGCCCGTTCCGTGAACGAGGTCTGGGCGGTCGCCGGTGACCTGGAGACCGAGTTCCCCATGCTGCTCGGCGACGTCCGCGCGATGTCCATCGCTCATGCCGACGGCGAGCACCTGGAAGCGATCGCCGTCGGAAGGTTGGGGCAGCGCGCCCGGTTCGATGTCGTTCTCCGCCCGGGATGGTGCTGGATGCAGAGCAGGTTCCTGCATGGGGGGATGGCCGCCGCGCCCGAGGGCGATGGCACCCGCGTCGCCTTCCTCGGGGCGCTCCGCATCCCCGGCGTGCGCCTGGCCGGCCCGATCGTCCGCAGGCTGCGCTTGGGCAACCGCGTCCTCCACCGCCTGGAGGCCCGCCTACAAGCCCGAGCAACCGACTAGCCAGGGGGCCGGGGTGCGATCCCGGCCGGTGGGGACGTGCCCGCCGCCCAGACCTCGCCCGCGACCGTCCCCGGCCATGCCCTGCCATCGCTCGATCACCTGCCGGCGCTCCTCCCGCATGCGGCCCCGTCCGGCCCACTCTCCCAGTTCCGATCACCACGGCACCCGAAATGAGTGATCATGGTCGGCTTCACCGCCCGGAGGGGATGCGATGCTGACGGACGACTACGGGATCCGCGTGCTCGACCTCGATCGCGCCGAGCGCCGCGTCCGGGTGCGGGTGTTCGTCGTCCGGTACGACATCGAGCGGCGCAGCCACCCGCCGGTCCCTTCCGAGGCCGCCTTCTTCGTGCGGCTGCTCTGGGAGACGGCGGCGGACGGCGACCCGATCCGCGAGGAGATCTCCGCGGCCCGGATCCGGGACGACGCCTGGCTCGAACAGAACAGCCGGTGGTTCGTGGAGCGGGTCGAAGGGCGCGACGGGCACAAGGGGCAGCTGGACGGCGGCGACTACGGTCTTCTCGACGGCGGCTACCACTACCAGCGGGGCGACGGCTGGACGGGCGAGTTCCGGTTCGCGCAGGGCGACTTCGACATTGGGGTCCCCGACCCTCGCTGGCTGCACCATCTGGAGCCTGGCCTGGTGCTGGGGAGCGCCTCGCGGGACGCGGCGACCGAGCACCTGCGTCCCGAGGACGTCCCGCACCTGCCGGACCTGCGGTCTCCCGTCGCGACGCTCACCCCGTTCCCGGAGGAACCCGGCGAGTACGACGAGCTGGAAGACCCCGCCGTCCTCGACCGGCTGGTGTTCTCCGACGATTCGCGGTACCTGGCCGTCACCAGCGAAGACGGCGACCTGGTGGTGTACGAGACCGACGGCTGGACGGAGCGCACCCGCGTCCACCCCGGGCGCGACGGCCTGGACAACCTCATCTGGATACCGGGGGAGAACGTCATCGTGCTCACCGATGCCTACGGGATCCACGACGCGGAACCGTGGGCATACGACGTGGACGCCGGCACGGAAGTTCCGGCACCGGAGGAAGCCGGTCACGTGCGGTCGCGCACCGGCCGCTACCGGGTCGAGTTCGGCGAGGACGGCACGGTCGACTTCGTCACCGCTCCCCGGACGCCCGACCGCACGGTGCCCATCTGCCCTGACGACGAGTCGCTGCTGTCCGCCGATGCCGTTGCCTTCGACGCGGCCGAGAGCCGGATGTTCGTCTGCCGGGGCCCCAATGTCTACGTCCTGGACCCCGCGACCGGCCGCGCCCTGTACACCATCACCGCCGGGGTGCGACGTCTCGGATCGGTGGCGGCCAGCCCGGACGGCGCCTACATCGCCACCGCACCGCACACCTCACCCGGCATGGCGCCGTGGACAGCTCGTCCCGAGATCGAAGGACGGGAGGCCGGGGACGAACCGTCGATCTGGCGCGTAGCCGACGGCCGCCCGCTCCTGCACTGCAGACTCGGCCTGAACATCGGAGCCCTGGCATGGTCCCCTGACGGCCGATGGCTGGCCGCCAATACGGACGGCCCCCTCCACCCAAGCGACCCCGTCCAGACCTACGTGTTCCGCGTCCCGGGCCGAGGATGAGTCCCCTTGCCGACGACGCCCGCCCACGCGATCATCCGCTGGGATCCAGCAGCTTCAGCCAGCCGGTGGTTTTCGTTTCCTTGGAGGTGAAGCGCACTCGTTCGTAGCTCGCCGCGTCGACGAGGCCGGCTGAACGAATCACCGATTCGTAGACGAACTCCGAAGTGATGAAGCCGAGGGCCGCTCCGGTTCTGGCCATCGCTTCTCTGAAGGGAGGGGCGTCCAGCAACCGGGCGGCATGGATGATGGCCGAGCCGGTCACGCCCAGTCGGTCGCTCCTGACGGGCCCGACGTTCAGGGCCGCGCGCACTTGGAAGCCGGTCCGGCTCGACCGGCGGTTGTGCCGGCGCAAGCCCGCGGTGAATCGAGGGATGATCGCTTCGATCACCGTGTGCGGCGGCACGTGCGGCGGGATGACGACGAGCATGCCGTCGCCCCGATCCTCGTGGGGGCAGCCCTCCCAGGGGACGTCGGAGTCGTCGAACGCCCCGCGCAGCAGGTCGTACATCGCCCCCCGGATCGCCACCAGGTCCGCATCGCTTCGCGGCGCGGCGGAGAACCCGACGACATCGGTGAACAGGATCGAGCACATCTGCCCGGTGAACCGCTGCGGGATCGGGCGAGGCGGTTCAGGCGGGGACGGAGCGAACCGCGACCAGGTGGACGAGGCGGGGGAGGCGCCGGTCCGACCGCTCTCGGCAATCCGGTCGTACATCTGCCGTTCGAGCACGGCGACAACACGAGGTTGGTCGGACAGGAACTCAACGAACCGCTGGGTGCCCAGGCGCAGGCAGTGGACCTCGCTGAAGGCGAGGGCGGTGGCCGCACGGCGCCGGAGCATCAGTGCGTCCCGCTCACCGATCACGTCGCCCGGCCCGCGGAACGCGATGATCCTTTCCTGGCCGTCCCGTTCGGCGGAGACTCTCACTCGCCCGGCCTGGATGATCAGCAGGTGGTCGGCGACGTCGTTCTCCCGGAACAGCGCCTGCCCCGTCAGGAAGGTCACCTCGGTGGCCGAATCCCGGAGCATCCGCCGCTCACGAGTCGTGAGCGAGTGCCAGAACGAGGTCGGGGGCGCCACCGATTCGGGGACGGGCCCAGCGGACGAGGCGTGGTCGCCGGGCTGGACCCGCTGGAGCTGCAACCGCTCCCACGTGTTCATCCATTCGGCGATGTCGGCCGGCTCGACCTCGCAGGCCCGCAGGAACGCGTCCAGGACCGCCTTCTTGGGCATCCGGTTCCCGTTGAGGAGTTCGGCGATCGTCGACCTCCGCAACGGATGCGGGAAATCCCGGGTGACCGCCTCTAGCTGCCGTAGCGAAGGACTACCTGCGCGGGTGTGCACCACCTTCAGCGCGGCGACCAACTCGGGGAGGCTCGTCATCGACGCCAGACCGAGGCCCGTGGGTCCTGCCGTCTTGCGGGTCGACGGCAAGTGGTCGCTTTCCTGTATCCGGATCAGCGCCGCCGACTCGGAGGATTCCCGGTCACGAGCCGCCCTGCTCATCATCAGCGGGCCTCTCCGTCACGGGGCGCGTCCTCCTCGACAACGGCCGGGGCGAGCCGGATGCGCCGCCACGCGGTCAGCCACCGCTGCACTTCGGTCGGATCTCCTCCGCACCCCTGCACACACCCGCGCAGGTACTCGAAATCCAGATCCGGCTGGCTCGGCCCGTACAACAGCTTTGCGGCGGTGGAATGGCTGAACGCGCCTTCGGACGCTCTGGCCACGGTACGAGTGGACGGGCTGCCGTTCCAGCGCCAGTAGATCCGCAGCAGTTCGTGCAGTTCGGGCATGGTGCGCGCGGTCAGCGGGTCGGGTTTGAGGGCATGGCCGGGCAGGTCAGCCACCGGCGGAGGCCGGCGTCGGCCTCGATCAGGTGATAGCGCCATTGCGATCAGGTGTGCGATCCGGCGAGGAACGCGGTCACCTGGCCGTAGCCGCTGATCAAAGTGATCTGGACCGCCTCGGCCAGGGCCACCTGCTGGCCCATGACGATGTACAGCACCGCGGCGGTCGACGGCAGCAGCGACAGAACGGCGAGCAGCTTCGGCCCGCCCTCTATCGAGAGGGAGATCTTCACGTGTGTGCGCCTTCCGGTCGTGGGATTCGACACTCTGACCCGCCGAGTGAGCCCTTCACACGCGTTATCAGCCCCGGAGAAGGCCTGCCAGCCGACTCCCGCGCCCGCGCCCTTCAAGCGCACCCGCACCTTCATAATCCCCTGCACCGGCCTATCTGGAAAGGCCGGAAGACGACCTTCGACACAGATGGACGGCCCTATACAGCAACCATTCGAGCATTTATTCGAAATTTGATGGCGCCTTTATGGGGCCTCGGGCGGTGTCCGGGACTGTCCCGGCCCGTCCGAACCCCCTGGCCAGACACTGAGTGCACCCGCATGCTGGACCCCAGGAGACGGGCTTCGCGGCTGTCTCCGCCCCGCAACCGATCGGCATGGGATTCGACACGCGACCGGGGAGAGGGCCGAGCGGCTGCCACCGACTCGGGCCCGCACCGAGGCCCCGCCCGGCTCAGCCCGGCGGGGCCTCGCGCACGGCTCGGGGGTCAGACATCCCTGGAGGTTGGATGTCAAGCGGCGAGGTCGTGGTTGTGGTGTGACCAGGCGGTTGCCCGGTCGTAGGGGGTGTGGGTTTTGAGGCAGCCGTGCAGGATGCCGACCAGACGGTTGCCGACCTGGCGCAGGG